>URLF01000054.1 GCA_900548705.1 uncultured Porphyromonadaceae bacterium
ACTCAATTCTATCACTATATCTTTCCGCATTTCACTTTTTTGTAGTAACTTTGCATAATAAAACATTTCAGTCTAAGAAATCATGGACAAATCATCACATATCAGCAAAACAGTCAAAAAGACCATATATGCCATCCTCCTTTTATTGCTGATGTCAGGCTTGTATGGCGCAGTGATTGCCCTCTGCAATCAATATTTGCGCTGCAATGAACTGCTCACCCCTATGAACAAGTTCCTTCTCATCGCAATACTTGTCATCGGCTATTGTCTAATCTACCGATGGTTCAGCAAACGTATTGATACAATCGCCAAGAAGAAAACGAACTCCTCGCGTAAACCTGTCATATCCCGAAAAGGAAACTGATCGGGTCAGAGACCTGCATCCTGTCGGCCGCATCACCGGCATATATCTCGCCATTGGTCAGTGTGAGCTTCCTGACTTTTCTTTCGGGACTGAAATCGAGCTTCTTGAAATCTATCCAGAAAATGTCGGGGCTCAATGTTGATTCAAAATAATATATCAGATTTTTCTGGTCGGCGACCGTACGCCAGCGGGTGGAGGCTATATTCGGTTGCGAGGGGATTGAAATCCCGAGGGGAACCGACACATTGCGCATCACGCTGAACACTCCCGCCACAGCCTGCCGATAATCTGATACCTTAGGGAGTGCCTTGATATAAAACGAAGCACGGACAAAGCGGTCGGACGCACGGTTGGTTCCCGGCAACATTACAAGTCCCCCTATCTGGTCCCAGTAATCGTCCAATGTCTGCTGTTTGTCATAGGACGGGGAATTCGTCATTACCTGACAGTCTCTCCCCTGATGAATCACAAGTTTACCATCTATATATTCGAATATCGCGCTGTTGCCAGTCGAATCGGAAATCGAAAGATGCAACGTCGATTTAGCACCATTCGGAAGGTCGGGGTCATCAATTCGAAACGATTCCTTGCCCAGTTCTGCCACGGCTTCATCCACCGTAGCGAAATTGTCAAGCACATATTGCGTCCAGATACTTAGTCCCATCACAGGACGTTTGTCGCCCGGTCTGTGATAATCCGATTCCGCCAGAAAAAGGAGGTTGGCCACAAGCCCCTTCTCGTTCATTCCGTCACAGACCCCTATATCATATCCTGCGGTCACAACGCTACCATAAGAAGATGTCCATTTCACGCTATGGTCCGTCATTCCACCACGACGATCCATCCCTCTCGGGAAAAAATAAATGTTGGATTGAGGATCTTCTTTCCAATCCATTGTGCGCCCTGTCACCACCATATCGTCCGGACCAAGATACACAGCGCGCGTACAAGCATCGGTCGGAACAGACATTCCCCACGCGTACATAATAATCAAGATTGTCGCAATGACTTTATAATATCCTGTTGTTTTCATCAGACCTTGTTTGTGATTAAAATTCATAATAGAATAATTGCAGCAATATTAATCCAATAAGCAACAAATCCGCATTACAACCATTTCAACGTTTTTATCAGCAGAATGTTCGATTTCAATTTCAATTGTCTTACGCTCTTTCCATAAAAAGGATTATCTCGATTTCGTAACTAATGCCATTAGCTCAATTACCGCGTCGATGTGTCAGGTATCTGATTGCAATTTGGGAAAACGAATTGGCGCGGAGTTGTGTTCAGATTTGTGTTCAATGTAAAAGAAAAAGCAGCTACGAGAGGGCTCGTAACTGCTTGGTTTTCAAGAAGTGGTCCCACTTGGGCTTGAACCAAGGACTCCCTGATTATGAGTCAGGTGCTCTAACCAACTGAGCTATAGGACCGGGGAAGCGGGAGGGGGTGGCGGTGATGGCCACCGGATGGCTTCTGCTTGTTTTTTACGCCACAAAGTTACGACTTTCTTTTGGAGTTTACAACCTTTTTGTAATTATTCACAAAATATTTTTCCATCATTGGGGGCTTTCAGGAGTTTTTTGACTACATTTGTGTAAGCCTTACGGTTTTGATTCCGACGGGGCGACAGGGTGAATAGGCCGTCCATAGCCCGTCCATAGGCTGTGATTCACGGCGTTGAAACCGCTGGCTGCTAAAAAAAATGACGGCTTCTAAACGGATGTCTGTCAATTTTATGCGTCCGGTCGGGCGGCATCACTCCGACCGAATCTTAACAACTAAGCTATTGACCGATTATGGATATGATTGTGATTATATGTGCGGCGGGGCTTGGGCTCTCCTCCTTGCTCGGCTCGGCCGCCGGACTGTTGTTCCGCAGGATTCCGCATAAATGGAACGACGTTTTTCTGGGGTTCTGCGCCGGTATGATGCTTGCGGCCTCGCTGGTGTGCCTTATCATGCCGGGCTTCGACGCGGTCGAGGGTCTGGATGTGTGGCAGGTGGTGGCCGGTGTCATCCTCGGAGTGATTCTGGTGGGCTTCCTTGATTTCGCCACACCTCACCTGCATAATATTTCGGGGATTGAACCGGAGTCACACCGGGGTTCCACCTCCATCAACAAAGTGCTGCTCTTCGTGATGGCCATCGCCATCCACAAGTTTCCGGAGGGAATAGCCACCGGTATCGCCCTCGACGACACCAACCCCGGTAATTCCCTCGCCATCACCGTCGCCATCGCCTTGCAGAATGTTCCCGAAGGTATGGTGATTGTGACCCCGCTCATAGTCATCGGGGTCAAGTTCATGCGCGTGGCTATGATCGCGCTTTCCGTCGCGCTGCTTGAAATCGTCGGAGTGTTCGCAGGCTACTTCCTCGGCAACATCTCCGAAGTGCTTCTGCCCGCGATGCTCGGTATGGCCGGAGGAGCGATGCTCTATGTGATTTCCGACGAGATGATTCCCGAGACCCATTCCCACGGCTTCCAGAAGGAATCGACCTACGCCCTTGTCGCCGGGGTCGTGGCGATGTTGCTTATCCAGAAGTTCATATGAGGTATGTGGGGCTGATAGACTGCAACAACTTCTTCGTCTCATGCGAACGGGTATTCCGTCCCTCATTGGCCGGAAAACCGGTAGTGGTGGCAAGCAACAACGAAGGATGTGTGGTGGCGATGTCAGGCGAAGCCAAGAGCCTGGGCATCACCCGCGGACTGCCGCTTTTCCAGATGCGCGAGATTGTCGAACGCCACAAGGTGATTGCCCTCCCCGGCAACCACCGCCTTTACGGCGACCTTTCGGCCCGCGTGATGGCGACAATCGAGTCCATCGTCCCCGACATCGAGGTCTACTCCATCGACGAGGCGTTCATCCATTTCCCCGCAGGAGCCACCCCCGAGGATGTGGAGTCAATCGGACGCGAGATCGTCACCGCCGTCAGACGCCACGTCGGGATTCCCACCTCCATGGGGATAGCCACAACCAAGACCCTGGCCAAAGCCGCCGCCCGCGTCGCCAAGCAGAATCCTGCCCACAGGGCTGTCTACTTCATCAACTCCGAGCAACGCCGCCGCGAGACCCTGGCGGCGATGCCTGTCGGGGCGATATGGGGAATCGGCCGACGGCTTGTCGACAAGTTGAAAAAGGTCGGGATAGAACAGGCTTCCGATTTCGCCGACACTCCCCCCTCGGCGGTCGAACGGCTGATGAATGTAGTAGGGCAACGTACCTGGCGCGAGCTAAACGGCGAGCCTTGCGTGGAGAAAGACCCGGAGGCCGCCACAAAGAAACAAATCTGCACCACCCGCACCTTCTCCCCCTCGGTTTCCTCCCTGGAAAAACTCCGGGAATCAATAACCCGCTTTATGGAAAATGCCTCCCGGAAACTCCGCAAACAACACTCCGTGGCCAAAGGAATCTCGGTATTCATCCAGACAAACTCCTACCGCAAGGAGCTTCCCCAATATTGCAATTCCGCCTACCGGATGCTCGACGAACCTACCGGCGACCAGCTCACACTTGTCAAGACTGCCCTCGATGCCCTCAGTTCCATCTATCGCGAAGGGCTCCTCTACCGGCGCGCGGGAGTAATCATCACCGAGACCATCCCCCTCGAAGGGGTGCAGCCGAGCCTTTTCTCATCTGTCGAGGAACGGGAGAAACGCCGCCGACTCAACCTCCGCGTCGACCGCCTGAACAGCAACCCCATGATGGCCGACAAGATACATCTCGCCAGCGGACTCAGACCTCATCCCCATCCCGCCCCCTCCGGGGAAGAGACAGCTTGTAACCAACACCCCTGACATTGAGTATGTCTATCCCTTCCGACCCGGAAAGGTATCTGCGGAGTTTGTATATGAAACCGTGAAGGCGGTTGAGATTGTTGTAGTCATCATTCTGCCACACGCGCCACATCAGCCTGCGGGCCTCCACCACCTCGTTGGGATGACGAAACAGTTCGTCGAGAATCACCGCCTCGATATGCGACAGCTCCACCTCCCGGGTTCCCGTCCGAAGCCGCTGCGAGGCGAAATCCAGGACGCAGTCCCCAACGCGGAGCATGGCGTCCTCCACCTGCTCCGCATCCCTGCGGCGCAACAGCGCCTTGATTCTCACCACTAATTCCGCTATCTGGAACGGCTTGCGCACATAATCGTCCCCTCCCCTGTCAAATCCCTTGACAACATCGTCAAGTGATGTCCGCGCCGTCAGGAATATCACCGGCACGGATGGAGAAATGTCCCTTATCCGCCTGACCATCTCGAACCCGTCAAGCCGTGGCATCATCACATCAGCCACCACCAGGGCATAGCCACCCTCGCGGAAACGTCTCAGTCCCATCTCCCCATCAGCGGCACATTCCATCTCGAATCCTTCGCGTTCAAGCGCGTCCTGGAGAATGAACGACAATGTGGCGTCATCCTCCACAAGCAATATCCTGTCTTTCTTCATTGTCATCAAATCTGATGGTGAAAACCGACCCCATGCCGGGACGGCTCTCAACCGTTATCCTCCAGCCTGACATCGAGGCAATCTGCTTCACATAATACAATCCGAGCCCGTAGCCTCCTGTCTCATACTTGTCGCCGTCATTGACCCGGTAAAACTTGTCGAATATGTGGGGCAGGTTCTCCCGGCTGATTCCTATCCCGTTGTCAGCCACCGACAGCGACCGGCGGTCGGCCCTGACATCAATCTCGACCGAGTCGTTGGAATATTTCACGGCATTGTCAAGCAGATTCGAGATTACATTGCCGAAATGCAGGGAATCAGCCTGGATTTTCAATCCCTCGGCCACCTCCACATTAATCCTGACCGGTTTGCCCGCCTTCATCTCTATCATTCCGGCAACCTCCTCGACCACTTCTCTGACATCCACCTCCTCGATATTGAGCTTCAATGACCTGAACCGCTCCATACTCATCGACAGGATATTCTCGATCATCCCCGACAGAAATCCGAGCCGCTGCAATATTATGCCGAGAAACCGGCGGTTTCTCGCCTCGTCGCTCTGGTCATAGTAGCGCAGCATCGAATCAGCCGCCGCGTAAGCCACCGCGACAGGGGTTTTCAGTTCGTGGGTCATATTGTGGGTGAAGTCATCCTTCATCTGTTCGATGCTCTTGAGCTTCCCGACCCAATGGAGCAGATACCATATCAGGAATCCAGCAATCAGCAATATCCCTCCGGACATAACCAGTATTCCCGCCATCTGCCGGAAGACATGTCCTCCCAAGCCTGAGAAATAGGCCCTGTAAAGCGGCGGCTGTCCCTCCCTAAGAGCGAAATCCACCGACCACAGCCCCCTATCTTCAGCCACAGCTTCGTCAAATGGTCTCACGAACACCACCTCCGGCCTCAATCCGGCATCCGCAAGCTCCCGGCGGAAAAGGCTGTCGAGCATCGCGTAATCCCTGCCTGACATCGTGGTGTCTGCCATCTCCATTATATGGAAATACTCGCTCATCGTCTGGCCGACATTCTCCAGAATGCCCGGATAGCCATATCCACCCTCAGAGTCATTCTCACGCTGAATCATCAGGGTCAGCTTTATGAAAGAGGAATCACCGCCATAACGCGAGCCGTCAAGGCGCGAGATGATTTCCAGGATGTCGGCCCTGCGCAGACATTCCCCCACCGCACGCAAACTTTCCACCTTTATGGAATCATACAGGCGGAAAAGATACCAGGCATCCCCGGCGACAAGCGCCAGCAACACCAACAGGCATGCAGTGGTTATCGAGCGGAATCGTTTCACGACACAAATATATGAAAAACCGGCGGAACTTCCCGCCCCGGCTAAGACTAACTAAGACTAAAGGAGGATGGATTAAGACCGTCCTACTGTCTGACTCGATAACTTTGCGGACACAAACCACAAATACCTCCGCTTATGAAAACAGGCAGAACAACCCCCACCCCTTCGCAGACAGCCGCGTTGATTATCGTAATCATCTTTGCCACGCTTACGCTGACCGGGTGCCACTCTCACCGGCGACTCATCTTCGCCGACCGCGACTGGCATATCAGCGACTATTACGGGCAGATCATCGATAGCGACACCACCTGGCGCATGACTTTCGGTGACATTCTGATTCAAGCAGACCAGCCTATCATATCCTGTGACGATTCCCTCCGGAAATATCCCGGAATGGATAGGTTTCTCGCCGACATCCTCCATACCGCCGGGCTCGACAGCGCGGAAATCCTGTTCTACGCCCCGGCGATGGCGACCATGTTCCTCCGTCCCCGTCATTCCCTCAGCCATTCCCGCCCCGTATCCATATCCTGCAACCTGGAGGATGACCGTCCCTATACCATGTGGGTAAATGATGACAACGAAGACTGGGTGAGACCCGCGACTGAGATGTACACCTACACCTATTTCAACCGTCGCAAACGTCAGCTTCTCGTGGTTGACCATTACGACTACGGTGATGAACCTGTCGCCCAGATTTTCATCTTTCAGTCAGCCACGAAAAGGACCGACGCGATGAAGCTTCCCTCCTTCGTTATGAACCATCCATTCTTCATCATCCATGACATACGTCAGCTGGATAAAGACATCGAATTCTGGGCCGCAACCATCAACAGCCACCGCCGACTCGCTTTCGCCAATTACAAAATCGGCCAGGAACAGAAACAGAAACAACTTAAATTACCCCGGCAATGAGACGCCCTTCCATAATCTGCTGCTCGCTATTAGCCATCTGGTGTCCCATTCTGACCTCCGGTGAAATCCGGGGCACGGTGGTAGATGAAACCCGTGCCCCCATTGAGTTCGCCAACGTGACCGCTTTCATCGGCGACTCTGTCGCGGGGGGAACCGTGACCGACCTCTCAGGAAAATTCATCCTGACCACCGCAAACCGATGCGACCGTCTGAGGGTATCATTCATCGGTTACCGCGACACCCTTATATTAAATCCCGGCAACGAGCTCGGTGAAATCATTCTCCGGCAGGCTCCCGCGACACTGAAAGAGGTGGTGGTGAAAGCCCCCTTGATTCGCCGCGAGGCAGACCGAATAATACTCAACGTCGCCGCCAACCCTCTGTCAGCGGGGAAACATGCCGCCGACCTTCTAAAAACCGCCCCCGGTGTATGGGCTTCGGACAACGGCCTGTCAATCTACGGTCAGGGGGGAACCACCGTCTATATCGACGACCGGAAAGTCAATCTTTCCGGCAACCGGCTTGTCAGCTATCTCTCCACCCTCCAGGCCTCAGCCATATCGACCATAGAGGTAATTCCCCACGCGGGGAATGAATATGATGCCGATTCATCAGGTGGGATAATAAGGATAAATCTCCACCGCAACCGCGTTGACGGAATCAGCGGCGCGGCCGGACTGAACACGACCGCAGGCGAGTTCAAACAATGGTTCAACCCCTTCGCCAACCTGAGTCTGCACACAGGAAAATGGACGGCAAACTTCGCTGGGAACCTCAACACAAGTCCATCAGACCGTTACACATCTTTCGAGGAGTCGACCGCCCCCTCCGACGCGTCGCGTCTCGACGGTATTTCCCGCCATAAAACCACTACTCTGCAGGGTAACCTGACTTTCGGTCTCTTCTATGAGCCATACACCAACGGCAAAATCGGCCTTCAGGTAGAATACAACCCCGACAGTTCTGACCATCACGCGACATCTCAGACCGAGGTCTCCGGAACTGGCACAGCTTACACCACCCTCGGCCAATATTCCGCCAAAAACCGTTCGCACAATCTCGATGTGACACTCAACTGGTATCACAGACTTGATGACAAAGGCTCTCTGCTGAAATGGATTTCGAGTTATGATTTTCGTCAGACATCCGTGACCGATGACAACCGGATGTCTTACACCGACGCTACCCCCGATTCAGTCTACACCTCCGACGCCTCCACCCACTACAACCTGTTCGCCACCGAAATCTCCCTGCGCAAGTCTTTCAACTCCCTTATGACTCTCGATGCCGGAGTCAAATACACCTTCAACGACATCTTCTTCGGCTCCCTCCACCATCATCTGGACGGAGACCGATGGATAGCGGACAGTTCCCATGATTACAACCATCATTACAACGAGAATATCCTTGCCGCCTATGCCATCATGAATCTCAATACCGGCAGATGGCGGTTCCGCGCCGGACTGAGAGGGGAACACCTCCATACCGACAATTATCCCATCTCCTCATCAAGGGCCGACCTGTTCCCGAACGCCAACATTTCGTTCAACCTGTCTGAAAACGGGACATCATCCATCTCGGCCGGGTATCGCCGCAACATCCACCGCCCCTCATTCCAGTCGCTCGACCCGACTGTGAGGCAGGTGTCTGACTATTCATACACTGTCGGCAATCCGGCGCTATCCCCGTCATTCACTGATGCGTTTAGCCTTGATATGTTACTTGCCGGGAAATTCACCATCGCGGCGGGATACTCCCTCACGTCAGCCCCAATCCGTCAGATGTTCACCTCAAACCCGGAATATCCCGAGCGGATGTACCTTACCTGGGGCAACGAGGGACGCGAACATAGCCTGTTCATCCACGGCGACGGCAACCTCAACATCACCCGATGGTGGAACCTCTACGCGAGCCTGACCTATATGTTCGTCTCCCGCGAGTCGGTCTCGGCCGGTAATTCCGACACCTTCGGCTACATCCAGGCAGTCGCCGCCACATCGTTCACCCTCCCCGTCGGTTTCAATCTCTCACTCAACTGTTTCTACAACTCCCGAATGAGAATCGGCAACATCACGGTCTATCCGATACTCAACCTCGACCCGACCCTACGAAAACAGTTTGGCCCGCATTGGACAGTCACCCTCTCGGCTGAGAACCTATTATGCCGCGAGGGGAAAATCAGGATTCACTCCTCTGGTTACGGCCGTCTCTCCCATACACCCCAACATCCGGCCTTCCGCCTGTCTGCCACCTACACCTTCCGCAGCGGGAAAGCCCCACGCCGCCAATCCATAGAGCGCACCCTCGACCCCTCCCGCCTCACCAAGGAGTAACCCACCGCTCAATGGGGGATATGCAGGATGTCAAGGAAACGGTTGACGGTGGCGGGGTCTCCGGTGTATTTCCCTTTGTCCTCGCTGAGCTTGCAGGTCTGGCTGTAAAACGGCCACGACTCGGTGATTTTGACATCGGTCAGTTTCACTACTATGTTCCTCGGCTTGATTCCGGGAAAATCATTGGTGAAATATGTGCCTATACCGAATGACGGCACACACCTCCCCGCCGCATGACGCTGTATGGCAATCGCCTTGTCTACATCCAGGGCATTGCTGAATACCACCTGCTTTGTAGCCGGGTCAATGTTGAGCGACCGGTATTTCTTCTCGATAAGGTCAAGCTGCTCAAGGTCTTCCCCACTGTCTACCCGCAACCCCTTGAACATGTTGGCGAAATCCTCCGAAAAATTAAGGCTGAAATTCCGCCAGCCGTAAGTGTCATACAGGAAAGTTCCCAACGCTCCACGATATGTTTTGCGCCATACGTTCATCGCGATATGGTTGGCCATCAACGGCCCGTACATACCGGCGATGGCGCATATCAGCTCATGGGCCATAGTCCCGACCGGGGTCAGGTCATACTTCATCGCATAATAGACATTGCTTGTGCCGATGAACCTCCCCGGGCCGGTCATACTCTCGCCCCGCTCTTTCATCGCTTTTATGGCGGTCTCCTGAGCTTGCGCCGAAGCCCGTCGCCGGGTGCCGAAGTCGCTGAAGAAACATCCCGCCTCTATCATCCTTTCCGCCTTCTCCCCCGAACGACGCGCATAATCCTCATAATCAAACTTCGCGGTCTCGCCGGTGACAATGTAATACAGTTCCGAGACAATCGCCAGTACCTTGACCTCAAGCAATATCGTCGCGCTCCAGTTCCCTTCGAATCCGATAGAAAGATGTCCCTCTTCATCCTGGCTGACCGAGACCAGCCGCCTGTCGTAACGGAACCCTTTCAGGAAACTGTAAAACCAGTCGGGAATATAACGACACCTGCGCCGCATGAATGCGATTTCCTCATCCGTGATTCTCACCTCCTCAAGCATAGCAATCTGTTCCTCGACAAGTTCTGCGAACCCGGCCGGATAAACCGTTGAATCCCGGTCGATGAACTTGTAGCGTACCATCGTCCTGGGGAAATTCTCTATCACGGCGCAACACATCGTGAACTTGTAAAGATCATCATCCGTAAATTTCGTTATTATCGGCATAATACATAACTAAATATCATATTCATCCTATTATCCAACGCCTGCAATCCTATTTCGGTTCTATCACCCAAACCATCCTATGACATCTTTTTACACATCAAGTCGACACCCGCACACAAACGTTTGCAAATATCGTAAAATTGAATACTTATGCAAATACATACTTGTTTGAGTATTTACATGTTGTTTCACCAATATTTTTAGTTAAACTTAGTTAAATAAACATCTTTTCAATTTTTTATGGAATTAATTACATATCTTTGCATAAACCAAAACAACATCACAAATGAAAAAGATTAGTGCAATCGCAGCAATGGCACTTCTGCCTTTGGCTTGCGCCGCTCTCGACAAAGGGGAGATATTTGACTCCAATGGCATCAGATATCAGGTAATCGAATCTTCAGAACCCAGTTCTAACGAGGTGATGGTATGCTCTCCTACCGCCACTGACCGCGAATACCTGCTACCAATCCAAGAGGACGGCACAATCCTTATACCCACACATGTGGAGTATGATTGTGTGACATACACCGTCTCGACCATTGAGGAGGGGACTTTCATAAATGAACCAAGGCTCTTATCCATATCTCTTCCTAACACCATCACCGCAATCGGGAG
Organism: uncultured Porphyromonadaceae bacterium; assembly: GCA_900548705.1. Taxonomy (GTDB): domain Bacteria; phylum Bacteroidota; class Bacteroidia; order Bacteroidales; family Muribaculaceae; genus UBA7173. Next base: position 11,196 of record URLF01000054.1, read on the forward strand.
AGACAACTTCTCGGAATGCACCAACCTCAACACCCTCGATCTTTCACAAGTGACAATCTCCTCTCCGCTCGAGGTGACAGACTGTCCGGCGTTGAGACACCTTATTCTGCCTGAAACCCAAAACGAGACTATGTTTGAGTCCTTTTTGGGGACTTACGAACTCGAAAGTCTGCGTCTGCCCGAAAACATCGGGGCATCAACATCATTCATAATGTGTCTCAGCTTCATATCATCATTACAGACCATCTATTCCCTCTCCCCCACACCTCCCCGTTTTGACAGTGGGATTGACGGACTCCCTGACAATAGCCGTCCGGACGAATGGTGGTTGCTGTTCGGCAACTCCTCACTCTGGGCCAATCAGCCGGTCATATATGTCCCGGAGGGATGTGTCGAAAAATACAAGGCAAGTCCCAGCTGGCACTGCTACAACGACATCAGGGAATATGATTATTCCGGCAAAGAAACTGTGGCTGACAACACGCTCCAAAACGCCATTATGATTCGTGACGGGAAAATCATCTCTACCGACGGCTCCCAAGTATCAGTATATGATATTTATGGGCGCCGAGTCTCCAATGACAACCTTGCAACTGGACTCTACATCGTAGTCGCGGGCTCTTGTCGCGAAAAACTTTTGATAAGGAATTGAACTGATTATATAGAGAGACGCAATCCCGCAGGAAGTCTGCAAAATCAGAGGGCGCCTGCGGGATTGTTTTGTCCGATAATCCAAGACATTTCTATCAAACATAATTTTAATGACCTCACATACATAACTACCGGGAATCTCGTTATATATAACAAGCACTTAGATATATCACCCAATGAACCCAAGGGAAAAGGAAATATACCGAGTGACACTGGTCGGCACAGCGGTCAACGCCGTGTTGATAGTGTTGAAATTCGTCGCTGGGGTGATCGGACGCAGTTCGGCCATGGTCGCCGACGCGGTGCATTCCCTTTCTGATTTTGTCACCGACATAATCGTGCTGGTGTTCGTCAGAATCTCCGGGAAACCCCGCGACAAGGGACACGACTACGGACACGGCAAATTCGAGACCCTCGCCACCATGATTATCGGCCTCATACTGGCCGGAGCCGGTGTCGGGCTGTTTGTCAGCGGCCTCGGTCTGGTAATAGACAGCATACACGGTCGAGAACTTCCCCGGCCGGGATGGATAGCTCTCGCCGTGGCGGTAATCTCGATTCTCTCCAAGGAAGCACTTTACCGCTACACCGTCATCCACGGCAGGAGAGTCAACTCACCGGCGGTGATTGCCAACGCGTGGCATCACCGCAGCGACGCCTTCTCCTCGCTTGGCACACTGGTCGGCATCGCCGGAGCGATGTTTCTGGGGGAACACTGGCGGGTGCTCGACCCCCTCGCGGCAATCCTTGTGAGCTTCTTCATCGTCAAGGCCGGGTATGACATCGTGAAGCCATGTGTGGGCGAGCTGCTTGAAGGGTCTTTGCCTGAATCCACCGAACGTGAGATTCTCGACACCGTATTGTCCGTGGATGGAATCTATGACATCCACAATCTGCGCACACGCCGCATCGGCAACGCCATAGCCATAGACCTCCACGCGAGGATGGATGGCGACATCACCCTGCGCGAGGCCCACAACCTCGCCTCTCAGGCCGAACGGCTGCTGAAATCCCGCTTTGGCGAGACCACATACATCTCGATACATATGGAACCGGTCAAGACCGATTCCTCTGTCGGCTAAAACCTGACGGCATAGGGTGACTTGACAGCCGCGTGGGCCGCTTTCTGGGCAAACAGAGCCTGGCTCTCAGTCATCCCTTCCGGATGGTATGGATTACCCACGACCGACTCACCGAAAATCGTCTCAAACCAGGTGCAGGCCGCTATATACCGTCCTGTCAGCTGGTCAAGATGGTAACCGTCGCGGGTCAGGTCGGCATCTCCTCCCGCAACTCGTGCCGTCTGGATTGCCGTTCCGGTAGGTATCAGGAGGGTCAACGCGGGATGTTCCTCCATAGCCCTGCGGCTTGCCCCCATTATCGAATCATACATTATCTTCTGGTCACGGCCATATGTCGGGAAAGCCCCGTGGGATGAATCGGGCGAGTAAGCCCAGGTCTGGTGCCACATGTAGACAGGATGGCCGGGAGTGACACTGTCGACATACTCCATCAACGGCTTGAGAGTGCCGTATGAGGAATACAGTCCCGACAAGGGGCTCGACTGCTGGAAACTTATGAAATCCCATTCATCGGTCGCCAAGGCGGATGACAGCGTGACAGGGGAGGCAGTGATGGTCACCCCGTCCAGACCAATGCGGCGGTAACGATAAGCGGCGGAGTCTGTCTGCGCGTTGAGGTGATGGCGTTCGAGCGGACAGCCCGGGATATAGAGGTCTCCGACCACTACCCGTTTTCCCGCCGCCGCACAGATTTCATGGAAATACTGGTCGACGGCATCCTCCGAAAAACTGTTCCCGATAGCGAGAATCCTAATAATCTCCTCCCCGTTTGAAGTCGAGGACGGGATTCCCATAGAATTCCTTTCTCCAAGCAATTTGTCACCGCCCATACCGGCAAGAGAAGACAGCAACAATAATGATAATACTGTTTTTTTCATGGCGATCATAATGTGAGTGGTTGTGGCCACGGCCACTCCAGGAGTGCAAATTTAAATTTTTTCTTTCGTCTATCCAAATGTGGCAGAGCCGGCCAATAGGATAGAAATGCGAAATGGTTTAATTCTGTCGTCCCTTTTTATGGTTATTTACGAAATTGCCGTCAATGTGGTTAAAATCAGGTTAAACCCTCCTCCCCGGCTAAACGTCTGAATGTTATATACGTCAAAGGAACAAATAATAAATAATTCACGAATGCAATGACACCTCTGTTCTAAAGACCGGGATAGTCATTACAAAAAAGAATCAGACTTATGAAAAAGAAAATCTTAGGTTTAGCAGCTATCGCAATGTCGATGATTTCGTTCTCATCTCTCGCACAGACACAGCAGTCTGGCACCTGCTGCGAGACCTCCCAGCAATGTGTTGCCTCACAATACAATTGTCCTGTGGCGGGGACAACCTGTGACATCCAGGGCAAGAAAGCAAATCCCTTCGCAGGCCTTACTCTCACCGACTCACAGAAGGCTCAGCTTCAGCAGCTCAAGACAAAATGTGCCACAGAACGTTCAGCCCAGCGTGCCGAAAAACGTCAGGCTCGCCGCAACAATCGCAAGCAGTATCTCGAAGAGGTAAAAGCGATTATCGGTCCTGACCAGTATGTGATGTTCCTTGAGAACATCGTTCTCGACTCCCCCAACGGCGCACCCCACCACAAGGCTATCTCCAAGGCTGACCGCCGTGGAAAAAGCTTCGACAAGGCCGACAAATCACATCGTCACCACGCCTCAAACCGTCCCTTCAAGGCTTCCAAGGCCGCTAAGCCCTCCAAGGCAACCCAAGCAACCCAGGCTACTCAGACTGTCCAGTAAAAACGGCTTTTGACCGCATTCCATAACCATCCCGCCCCGTGTCAAGCGCCTCCCGCTCGCCACGGGGCGGTTTGTGCCTCTGCCCCGTCGGGGTTTGGGCGGACGTTATTTGGGGAATTGAGGGAAAAGCGGTATATTTGCACCATAATTCTGAAACCTCCCAAGGATGAAGTTCTTCAAGATATTACGCCGGGGAGCTGTGGCCGCTATGGCTGTCGCTCTGATGACGGCGTCACAGATGTGGGCCGGGATTGTCAGCGAGCTCCCGACCATCCGTGTAAACGGTAAGGTGATGTATTATTATGACACCCAGTCGGGCGACAACATATACTCCGTCGCTGAAAAACTCGGAGTGTCGGTAGAGGAAATCCGGGCATACAACCCATCTGTCTCCGATGGCGTCAAGCCCCGAATGAGACTTTTCTTCCCCTCTGACATAGCCACTTCAAAAAAAGGTGATTCAACCGGACCTCTCACCCATGTCGTGGCCAAAGGTGAAAGTATCTATGGCATCGCCCGCCAGCACGGCCTGACAATGGACGAGCTGATTTCATTGAATCCAGCCGCTGCGAACGGTATCACCACCGGTATGCGCCTGCGTCTGCGCAAGGATGATGACGCAGCCTCAGTCGCTCCGGCCAAGTCAGCCCCTTCAGCCACCCTCACTTCGCGCCCCTCTGCGGAGACAACGACCGCGCCTGCGAATCCGGCGGTCGAAGAGACGGCGACAACCCTCCCGACCGAAGAACCCGCCACCTCCGAAAGCGTTGAATACACCTACACAACGACTGACATCGCGGCCTCATCCGACTCCGTGGCTCTTCCCGCTCGAGAGATGAACGTGGCCATCATTCTCCCCTTCCTGCTCGAAGAGGAGAACATCGGACGACAGACCCAGCTTTACACGGAGTTCTACAAGGGATTCCTTCTCGCGGCCGATACCCTCAACCTTCCGGGCCGTACACCGGTCAAGCTCCACGCATACGATTCGTCGGCCAGCCTCGACACCGTTCTTTCCATAATGCGCCGTCCCGAGATGGCCACTATGGACCTCATCGTCGCCCCTGACAACTTGACACATCTTGAAGCCATAGCGAAGTCGGCTCGCGGCGCGTTGATTCTCAATGTCTTCGCCGTTAAAGATTCCTCTTATGTCACTATGCCGGGAATGATTCAGACCAACATTCCCCACGACGCGATGTACAGCCACGCGATAGAGGGTTTCATCGACCGTTTCCCGACTGCCACCCCGGTCTTTCTCTCCCGTGCGGGGGGACGCACCGACAAGGAGGAGTTCACCGACCAGCTCAAAGAACAGCTTACAATGGCCGGACGTGACTTCCTCTCCATCGACTTTGACGATTATCTCGCGGACGCAGACCTGGAACATCTCGACCCGACCATCAACTCATATGTGTTCATTCCGATGTCTGGAAGCCGCGACGAATTCCTGCGTATCCTCCACGCCTTGAAGACATTCAAGGGTAAGGCTCTGGACTCTGACGCGGTGCAGCTTTTCGGTTATCCCGAATGGGCCACCTTCCGAGGCGAACAGTTCGACGAGATATGCGACCTGACAACCACCATCTATTCCCGTTACTCTCCGGTCGAGCATGACCCTGATGCGGCAGCCGTCAACGATGCCTTCCGCAGGGCCTACGGCGAAGGGGTGCTTGACAAGCAGATGCCCGTACTCGGAATCCTCGGCTACGACACCGGACGGATGGTAATCGAGGGGATGCGCACAATGGCCGGCAAGGATTATTTCCCGACCGAATTCTCAGGCATACAGAGCGGTATACGTCTTGAAAAATCAGGAGAGGAAGGCGGACTGTTCAACAACGCCATCTTCATCATCTCCTACCGTCAGGGAGGCAACATCGAAAAGACACTGAAATGACCAGCAACCTCAAACGCATCCTGCTGCCGCTGCTTATCCTCCTGGCAATACCGGCCATCCCCCTCTCGGCCCAACGCCATTACATCCCTCACGTCCATGTCGGGGTGCATGGAGGTGTGTCGATGTCGCGCCAGTCATTCTATCCCTCCATCAAGGAAAGCATGCTCAACGGCCTCCAGTTCGGTTTCAGCTTCCGCTACGCCGAGGAACGCCACGTCGGGCTCCTCGCCGAGCTGAATATCGAGCAACGCGGATGGAAGGAGAACTTCGAGGAAGCCCCGTTCAGCTTCCACCGCCGCCTGACCTACATAGAGCTGCCCGTCATGACCCACATCTTCTTCGGCAGCCGCACCGTCAAGGGATTCTTCAACCTCGGCCCGGAAGTAGGCTATATGATTGGAGACAAGGCCACCGCCGACTTCCCTTATATGGAACTTCCCAACGTGCCTGACTTCCCCTCAAACCGCCGTTACGAGCAGATGCAGATGGGTATCTCCAGCCGTTTCGACTACGGCATCACAGCCGGGGCCGGTGTGGAGTTCATAATCCGCCGACGCCACAGCATCACACTCGAAGGCCGCTACTACTACGGCCTGGGCAACATCTTCCCCTCCGCCCGCAAAGACATCTTCTCCGCCTCCCGCGGCTCCTCCATCCAAATCACCCTCGGCTACCTCTTCCGCCTCAAATAACCCCCCTCTTTCCTTAAAACACCTCTCTTGATATGAACTCCATCGAAATCTCAAACTTCAAGAATTTCCGCCACCTGAAAATCGACAACCTCGGGGCGGTGAATCTTATCGTCGGGAAAAACAATGCCGGCAAGTCGTCGCTGCTCGAAGCCATATCGATACTCGCATCCGGGGGAAATATCGGGTGGATCAAGAACCTGCTTGAGCTGCGCGGTATGCCAACCCGTTATCCCTTTGATACCCAAGAGGTGGATTCCAAGGAACAGGAGAATTTCCGTACACTCTACCACGGTTACGACTGCAACAATTTCAAGACTGACCCGATAAAAATAACCGCTACTGATACATCCACCCTCCTCCCTCTTGAAAATACAGTCGAGATAAAGCTTATCGAAGTAGTGGATATTGTTGACGTGGGGGAAAACGGCACTGAGATTACGCGTCGTG
>URLF01000055.1 GCA_900548705.1 uncultured Porphyromonadaceae bacterium
AGCCCGGAGGGCGAGTTCCCGGTGCGCCGCGCGGAGCCACCTGGCCCCCGACCATAGATTTTCACGCGCCCTTGGCCTTTTGGTTCTTTTGTGCCTGCCAAAAGAACAGCGGATTTCACGGAAAGGGTCGCTGCGCTCCCGAAGGGTCTCACGCAGATTCCGCAGATTTCGCAGATTATACGCAGATATTGCAGATATAATATAAAGGAGGGTCTCACAGATTACACAGATGCCATCCGGATGGATTTCGTTCCGGATGGCATCTGTGTAATCTGTGTAATCTGTGAGACCTTTTATAAGACCTCTAAATTGTATTTGCGGGAGGTCTTATTTGACCGGGATGGTCAGCTCAGCGGCTTTCACTCCGGGAGCGGTGGCGCGGAAGCGGAGAACACCGGGGGTCTTCGCACTGCGGGCGATGGCAGTGGCCGCTCCGCTGAAGAGCTTCATCTCAGGATTCTGGAAAGGCATGGTGCAGGTGGGGTCACCATTGGCGGTTGCCTCGAACGCTCCGGCACCGTCTACCTTGAATTTCACCAGACGGGTGTCAATCGGGACAATGTTGCCATCCTTGTCAGCAACCTGCACGGTGACATACAAAAGGTCGTCGCCGTTCGCGTCAAGGCTCTCGCGGTTGGGAGTCAGTACCAGGTGATGGGGCTTCCCGGCGGTCTTCACAACCTTTTCAGCAACGGGCTTCCCATCCTTGTCGTAAGCCACCACCTTGAGTTCGCCCGGTTCGTAGACGGTCTCCATCCACATCAGGCGGTAACGGTTCTGGAAAGTGGAGTCATTCTTCTCACGCATACCCTGGCTCTTGCCGTTGATGAAAAGTTCGGCCTTGGGGAAATTGGTGTAGACCATCACGGGGGTCACTTCACCTTCACGCCCCTTCCAGTTCCAGTGGGGAAGCACATGGAGGGTGTTATCATCCTTGTTCCACTGCGAGCGGTAGAGATAATAACGGTCTTTGGGGAGCGACGCGAGGTCAATGATGCCGAACACCGAACTGTGGCTGGGCCATGCGTCGGTGTCGTAGGGTGAGGGTTCTCCGAGATAGTCGAATCCGGTCCACACGAACTGGCCAATCACCCATTCGTGGTCATCGTCGCGGGCGAAGTCGAGGTCGGGGATATTTGACCAGGAACAGCTTTCATTGTCGTAGCTGTTGGACTGATTGTCGGGATGAACAACGACATTGTGGCCGTCCGCACCGGGGAACACCACGGGGAAATGGTAGACGCCACGGGAGGAAACTGTCGAAGCGGTCTCCGAACCCAACACGAGCTGCTGGGGGAGCTTGGCGTAGATGGTGTCGTAATATTGCGGCTTGTAGTTGAAGCCGGGGATATCGAGGGAGGCGGCGAAACCGTTTTCGACAACCGAACCAATCTGGTCCATACCGCAGGTCACAGGACGGGTGGGGTCGAGCTGATGGACGAGTCCCTGAAGCATCTCCAGCTCCTTCATGCCTACCTCACCCCACTGTGAGGGCACCTCGTTGCCGATTGACCACATCACCACCGAGGGATGGTTGCGGTACTGCTCCACCATATTGGTTATATCCTTCTCGGCCCAGTCATTGAACACCGCGCCGTAGCCGTTGGGGGATTTCGGACGGAAGCCCCAGTCGTCAAACGGCTCGACCATCATCATGACACCCATCTCGTCGCAAAGCTCGACAAGTTCGGGAGCGGGCATATTGTGGGAGGTGCGGATGGCGTTGACACCCATATCCTTAAGCAATTCAATCTGGTGGCGGAGGGCAGAACGGTTGACAGCCGCCCCGAGCGGGCCGAGGTCGTGGTGGTTGCAGACACCTTTGAATTTCGTCGGCTCACCATTGAGGAAGAATCCTTTCGAGGGGATATATTCGAGCGAGCGGATACCGAAACGGGTGGTGTAGGTGTCAACCTCCTTGCCGTCAACAGTGAGGGTTGTCTTGGCTGTGTAGAGGGCCGGGGTAGCTGGGCTCCACAGTTCAGGCTTATCAACGAGGAAATTCTGGGCAAACTCCTGGCCACGGGCAACATAAGTCGAGTTGTCCTCGGCCACCTCCTTACCCTGGGGGGAGTAGATGACGGTCTTCACACCGACTTTCTCTCCGTAAGGCCATTCGTGTGACTGCTTCGCGCCGTCGATACGGAGCTTGAGGTTGACCGAGGCATACTCCTTCGACACCTTGGGAGTGGTAACATAAGTGCCCCACACCGGGATATGCACCCTGTCGGTCTCAATCAGATGCACATTGCGGTAAAGACCCGCGCCGGGATACCAGCGCGAAGCCTGCTCGTAATTCTCCAGCTCTACGACGAGGTCATTCTTGCCAGGGCGGAGGTCGGAATTGTCGAGGTTCACATAAAATGAATTATAGCCGTAAGGCCATGCGCCGACCTGCTTGCCGTTGACTTTCACCTTGGAATTGCTCATCGCGCCGTCAAAGACAAGCGTGAAGTTGCGTCCGGCGGTGTCGGGAATCTCGATGGTCGTGCGGTAAGTGCCTTTGCCGATGAACGGGAGGCCACCGGTGCGGCCGGTCTTGACAGTCTTCTCTGTCTCGCCGTTCTGCTCCACAGCCACCTCCTGGAGGTCATTGGCGCGGTCGAACGGGCCATAGATGGCCCAGTCGTGGGGAACCCTGACCTGCTGCCACTCCTTGGCGTCGGCCTCAGCCCCCTTGGTGAACTGCCACCCCTCGTTGAGGGTCGTGACCGACCTCTGGGCCACAGCCGAAACAGCGGCCGCGCCCAGCATAAGCGCAAAAAAATTGCGTAAGTTTCTCATGTTTATTTTATGTTGATTTGTCTTTGGTTTTGTCTGCGAATGTAACTCTTTCCTTGATTAATACGGGGAATTGCCGACGATGTTATGCGCGACGCTCCCTGCAAGGAAAATATTTCATATCTTTAACATCTGGCGTCCCTACCGGCAGTTCACTCCATAAACACGAACCAGACAGCAAGAATCAAGCACACGAAAGCTGCAAAGTGATTCCAGTGGAGCGCCTCTCCCCGGAAAAACACCACAGTGAACACGGTGAACACTATCAGGGTTATCGCCTCCTGTATCACCTTGAGCTGCATCAGCGAGAACGCGCCGCCGTTGCCCTGGAACCCCATACGGTTGGCCGGGACCTGGCAGGTGTATTCCAGCAGGGCGATACCCCATGACACCAATATCACCACATACAGCGGGGTATTGGAGGTGAACACCTTCATCTCCTGGAGTTTCAGGTGGCCGTACCACGCGAATGTCATAAACACATTAGATATCACCAACAGCAGTATTGTCAGCCACGCGTTCATCGTCAATCGGTCTCTATTCTGAATTTACCCACAAATTTAACACAAAAAGCGTTTACCGCCAAATTCTCCCTTTCATACTAACCGAACCGACCCCAATCCACCAATCGAAAGCAATTAATGACAGTTCTGGTCGTCCTATTGTATTCAATAAAATGTATCCACAGTATTGTGACAATTAGGATTTTATGTTAACTTTGCATAATGAGGGGGGGTCACAGGAATGTATCTTGTGTGACATTTCCTCGCTCCTAAGATGAACCAAGAGAACCAAAATACCGAATATAAGCGAATCTGGAAAGACGAATACCTCAAATGGGTATGCGGCTTCGCTAACGCCCAAGGCGGTAAGATATACATCGGTATCGACGATGATATGTCGGTTGTCGGTGTGTCTCATCTGCATCAGCAGTTGGAGGACATCCCTAATAAGATTGTGACCATATTGGGCATAGTGCCAACGGTCAGCCATATCGAGCAAAGAGATAAGGATATAATCGAAATATATATTGAACCGTCCAATATACCGATTTCATACAAGGGAGTGTTCTATCTACGCAGTGGAGCAACCAATCAAGAATTGAGAGGAGTGGCATTGCAACAGTTCCTGATGAAGAAATTTGGAAGGAGCTGGGAAGATATGCCGTGTTATGGGGCATCAATAGACGATATAGACCCGGAGGCCATCAGATATTTCTTGAAAAAAGGTATCAAAGAGAAACGTATGTCGCCGGATGCCGACAGCTCCACTCCGGAGGAAGTCATTTCCAATCTTGGGCTGATGGAAGACGGAGTGCCTTGCAATGGCGCAATTCTTCTTTTCGGCAAGTCTCCTCAGCGACGCTTTGTCACTTCGAGTTTCAAAATCGGTCGTTTCGGTTCAACTAACTTCGACCTGTTAAGTCAGGAAATTATTGACGGCAATCTCATACAGATGCCCGAAAGGGTAATGCGTGTCTTGGATGATAAATATCTGGTTCGTCCGATTCATTACGACGGCCTGCAACGTGTCGAGCCGCTTGAACTCCCGGAAGAAGCTTTACGCGAAATAATCTGCAACTCAATAGTCCATCGTGACCATCAGGGCACATGGACTCAGATGAGCATATACAGCGACCATATAAGGCTCTGGAATGAAGGGAAATTGCCTGAAGATTTACCTGTTGAGAAACTTATGGGCAAACATACCTCCAAACCCCGCAACCCGAAAATGGCCGAAGCCTTCTACCGCGCCGGCTTCATTGAAACGTGGGGCAGAGGTATCGAAAAGATAGTCAACGGCTTCAAAGCCGAGGGGCTGACTCCGCCCACATTTTCCGTTGAACAAGGAGGTGTCACCGTCCATATCCTCCGTGAAAAGTTCGAGGCAATCAACATTGGTGGCACTGCCGACACAGACCGATACAACAGTTCAAAGAAAAACGGTCAGAAACCGATACAAACCGATACAAAACCGATACAAACCGGTAAAATAGCCCTCCAGAAGAAAGCGATAATTGAGATGATTCAAGGGAATCCGGAGATTTCCATGGATGAAATAAGTCGCAATATTTCAATAACAAAGAGTAGCGTTCAACGTCGCCTTGAAGCGCTGGTAAAGGAACATCGCATTCGACATATCGGACCGACAAATGGCGGATTTTGGGAGATAATTGAAAAGAAGTAAATGAGGATAGCTTTCAGAATACGAAAAAGCTGTCAGACTGTCATTCCCTAAAGCAAGAGGGGATGATATTCCCACTGATAATTAAATCTTACTGCCCTCTGTAAAAATCTTTCCAATGACTTTTTTTCAAAAAAAGTTGTGAAAAAATTTGGAGGGTTCAAAAATAGTGCGTACCTTTGCATCGCTTTTGGAAATCAAGCCACTGCCTGAGGCTCTCGGAAGAGGGTCGGCAAGTCAAAAGTGACGAGCACGCGAAAGCGAGACGGCAGCGTAAAATAGTTTGATTGCTTCGAATCGGGGTGTAGCTCAGTTGGTTAGAGTACGCGTCTGGGGGGCGTGAGGTCGCTAGTTCGAGTCTAGTCACCCCGACAAAAGCAAAAGAGTTGGAAATGAAGGAGTAATCCTCGATTCCAACTCTTTTTTTATTCCTGTAACGCCCAGAATGGGAGGGGAGGTGGCCGGGATTGCGCGGACGCGCCACGGCGCGTCCCTACAGGGTATGCGGCAGGGATTTTCCACTCCGGACAAACCGGCAACCATTTTTGCCCGGCAGGAGTTATTAACACAGAAATACTTAGATTTTGAGATAATGGCAAAAGTAGGCGACATAGTGAGGTTCCTCAGCTCGACAGGCGGGGGACGTATCGTGAGAATCGACGGGCAAATCGCCCATGTCGAGGAGGAGGATGGCTTCGAGACTCCGGTGTTGTTGAAGGAGCTGGTGGTCGTCACCCTGGCGGGTGACGCGGCTGTCAGCCGCGACGCGTTCGGTGGCACCGTGCAGGCTACCCAGCGCAAAGAGGCTGAACGTCAGTCGAAATTCGTAGCCACCAAAATGCCTGAGGTCGAGAAAGCGCCGAAGGTGGAGGAGACCGCTACCGGGGACAAAATCAACCTGGTCCTCGGATTCCAGCCGGTCGAAATCAAGCATCTGACCACCACCACTTACGAGGCTTACCTGGTAAACGATTCGAATTACTTCCTCTACTTCACCTTCCTCTCCAAGGCTGACGGCGACAAGGGATGGACAACCCGGTTCGCCGGGGTCGTAGAGCCTAACATCCAGCTTTTCCTTGAGGAGCTTGACCGTGACCAAGTAGGACAGCTCGACCGGGTAGCGGTGCAGTATGTGGCTTTCAAGCGCGACAAGGAGTTCCAGCTCAAGGCTCCGGTGGCTGTCGAGCGTCCGATGGATGTGACCAAATTCTTCAAGCTCCACTGTTTCCACGACAATCCTTACTTCGACACCCCGGTAATCGCCGTGGATATCGTGAAGAATGACATCCCCCAGCGGGCCATGGTGTTCGACTCCTCTTCCCTTGAAGACGCCATTAAGCAGAAAAGAGCCGAAGACCGCCGCCCGACCCGTCAGCCGGTCAAGAAGCGTGAACCGAAAAAGGATGAACCGTTGGTTGTCGACCTCCATATCGGGGAACTGCTCGACAACACCCGAGGACTTTCCAACTCAGACATCCTCAACCTGCAGATAGACACTTTCCGCAAGGTGATGGACGAGAACCTGAGAAACGGAGGCAAGAAAATCATCTTCATCCACGGCAAAGGGGAGGGTGTGCTGCGACAGGCCCTGATGAAGGAGCTGAACTACCGCTACAAGGGACACGACGTGCAGGATGCCTCTTTCCGCGAATATGGCTACGGAGCCACCCAAGTGACAATCCGACACCACTGACACGATGATCATATATTTCACCGGCACAGGCAACTCGCGCCTTGTGGCCGAAAAGCTCCATCAACATTATTTCCCGGAAGACCGGGAGGGGAAGAAACTCTACTCGCTCGACGGCGACAGGCTGCTCCATCCGGGGCGGCAGCTGCTTGAGTGCGCCGACAACCAGCTTGTCATATGGGTCTTCCCGGTCTACAGCTGGGGAATGCCACCCGTGGTGCTACGCTTCATAGACAAGGTGAGGTTCAAGGGAGCCGAGAGGGCACGCCACTATATGGTCTGCACCTGCGGCGACGATGTGGGACGCACCGACGACCAGTGGCGACACCACCTCGGCCGTCGCGGCTGGACTCCACGCGGAGCATTCTCCGTCACTATGCCCAACACCTATGTCTGTATGAAAGGATTCGATGTGGACACCCCTGACATCGAGGCGGGTAAACTCGCCGCCATGCCCGGGCGCATCGAGGAGATATGCCGCGCAATCGACCGAGGGTTCGCCGACAGCGACCTCATCCGGGGAAGCTGGGCATGGTGGAAAACCAATCTCGTCTACGGGCTGTTCAGGGCGTTCAAGATGTCGCCGTTCCCCTTCCGGGCCGACCCCGACCGCTGCACCTCCTGCGGCCTCTGCGCCCGCGACTGTCCGATGCTCAACATAAAGATGAAAGACCGCCATCCCGAGTGGGGCCCGGCGTGCGCTATGTGTCTGCGCTGCTACCACCACTGTCCGGTCAACGCCATCGCATACGGCAAGGAGACCGCCGGAAAGGGACAATACCGTCCGCCGCTGGATTTCTAATCCTCTCCCATCTCATTGAGGGCCAACCCCTCACGATTTGTTATTAATAAAATTTAACATCATAATGCCATCAAAATACAGTATCTTTGCAATACTGTATTTTCGTATATCTTACCATCATCTAATTCCAATCACCACTGCAAATGAAATTCTTTACCAAAGCTGCGATGGGGCTGTTTATGACCGCTTCAATGTCATTCAGCGCCAACGCTGTAGGATGGCCGGCAGACTATGAGGGCGTGATGCTCCAGGGTTTCTACTGGGATTCCTACTCCGACACCAAATGGACCAATCTCGAAAACCAGGCCGACGAGCTCAGCCGGTATTTCAAGCTTATCTGGGTACCTAACAGCGGTTACTGCGGAGGCAGCAACAACATGGGCTACATGCCTATCTACTGGTTCACCAACCACAACTCATCTTTCGGCACCGAGGCGCAGCTCATATCGATGATAAACACCTACAAGCAGAAAGGCACCGGCATCATCGCCGATGTGGTAATCAACCACCGCAACGGCCGCACAAACTGGACTGACTTCCCCTCCGAGGAATGGAACGGCCAGACCTGGTTCATCGGCCCGGAAGGCATATGCCGCAACGATGAGGTGGCCAACGCATCCGGACAGGCAAAGCCCACCGGCAACTACGACACCGGCGAGAACTTCGACGGTGCACGCGACCTCGACCACACCAACGCAAACGTGCAGAACAACTGCAAGAACTATTGCAAGGCCCTGCTGGAGAAATACGGCTACACCGGTTTCCGCTACGATATGGTGAAGGGCTACAGCGGCCAATACAACAAAATCTACAACCAGTACTCCAAGCCGACATTCTCGGTAGGTGAATACTGGGATGGCAGCTATGACGCGGTGGCCGCGTGGATCGAGGCCACCGGAAAGGAATCAGCCGCCTTCGACTTCCCCTGCAAATACGCCATCAACAAGGCGTTCGCCGAAAATGACATGACCCAGCTTGTATGGAAAGCCAACGGCATCACCGACCAGCCCGCAGGCATGATACACTTCGGCTACAGCCAGTATGCGGTGACATTCGTCGACAACCACGACACATACCGCGACGGCTCCAAGTTCAACGGCAACGTGGTGGCAGCCAACGCCTTCATCCTTATGAGCCCTGGCACCCCCTGTGTCTTCCTCCCCCACTACAAGGCAAACAAGGCAGCAATCCAGACCCTCATCAACATCCGCAACGCTGTCGGCATCCACAACAACTCCGCTGTCAAGGTGCTGAAATCCACACGTGACTGCTATATGGCCGAAGTGACCGGCAAAAACGGCAAAGCCGTGGTGAAAATCGGGTCATCTATGGATTCACCTGCCGGCTACACCAACAGCGACATCAAAGCCTCCGGCACCGACTATTGCGTCTGGACAAAAACCGAAGTCCAGGGTGGCGGTGGCGGCGGCCAGACCACAACCGGTCCTTCCAGCCTTTACCTCATGGGCAACCTCGCGCAAGGCTCATGGCAGACCAACGTAGGTGTGACCATGACCAAGAACGGCAACAAGTTCACCGCCGACAATGTGGAACTTGTGGCTGCCACCGGCGAGACCAAGGCGTTCTTCCCCTTCGTTACCGCCCTCGGTTCTACCGGAGCTTCCACTGAATGGGATGCCGTAATCAACGCAAGCGACCGCTACGGCGCGACCTCAAAAGATGCAACCGTGTCGGTAGGCGGCTCGGCCCCGATGAAGATGTTTGTCGCCGGTGTCGACGCGTCATCGGCCTACTCATGGGGAATCGAACCCGGCACCTACTCCATCACTGCCGATTTCGACAACATGACCGTTAGCGTGGCTCCCGCCGGACAAGGTGGTGGCGGCAGCACTGTTGACGCTCCCTCGCAGCTCTATATCCTGGGCAATCTCGAAGGAGCGAGCTGGGTGACCAGCCAGGGTGTCACGATGACCAAGAGCGGCGACACCTTCGTGGCCAAGAATGTGACCCTCGTCGCTCCCGAAGACTCGAAAGACGGCTCAGCCTACTTCACCTTCGTGACCGCACTCGGAGCCGACTGGGATGTCGTGAACAACGGCGGAGACCGTTATGGCGCACCCTCCAAGGATCTGCTCCTGGCCGTAGGCGCCGAAGGCCCGATGAAGAAATACACCCTGAATGTCGACGCGTCGGCGGCCCAGTCATGGAAGATTACCGCCGGGACATATGACATCACCGCCGACTTCGCCAAGATGACCGTCAAGGCCACCTCCTCACAGAGCGGCGTGGATGCCGTCGAGGCTTCCGGCGAAGAAGTCGCTCCGGTCTACTACAACCTCCAGGGTGTACGCGTTGAGAATCCCGCCGCCGGACTCTACATCGTCGTGCGCGGCTCGAAGGTCACCAAGGAATATGTCCGCTGACCCTGTGGCATAAACCTGATTGAAAAAACAGAAAATCGGATGGTTTCGCGCCATCCGATTTTTTTTCGTAGCTTTGTAATCGGAATCCATATATCTTGACCCCCTAAACGAAAGGCAGTGCTTCAGATTCAGAAAGCTTCGGCGGGGTCGGGCAAGACATTCGCCCTGACACGCCAGTACATAACCATGCTCCTCGGCCAACGTGACGAGTCGGGCCGTTTCCGGCTCTACACCGGCAGCGACTACGGGTTCCTAAAGCCCAAAGCCCATGGCCGGATTCTCGCCATCACCTTCACCAACAAGGCCACCCAGGAGATGACCACCCGTATCATCAAGGAACTGAGCCTGCTGAGCGACAACGAGGGGCGCGGAAGCGGGCATCTGGAGTATCTGACCAAGCTCTACGGCGCAGACCCCCACAGGATTTCGGAGGCAGCCCGTCGTGCGCTGGCCGACCTGCTTTTCAATTTCTCATGGTTCAATGTCTCGACAATCGACTCATTCTTCCAGAATGTGCTGCGCATATTCACCCGTGAGCTTGACCTCCCCGAGACTTTCAGCCTTGAAATCGACGACCGCTACCCCGTGGCGGTAGCCATCGGCGAGATGCTCGCGTCGATAAACCTCCCGGCGGCGACACAAGACAAAGAGACCGCCACCCGTTCCCGGCGTCTCAAGAGCTGGCTCAGGAGCTATATGGACTCCCTCATCGAGGATGGCTCCAACGCCAACCTCCTCGCGCGGTCGTCGAGAATCAACCGTGCCCTGACCTCCACCATCGCCTCGCTGCGCGGGGAATCATTCAAGACCAACAGCCGCCAGATTCTCGGCTATCTCTCCGACCCCGACTGTATCGGGCGTTTCGTCAGAGGACTTTCCGGCTCGTTGACCCGGCTGAAAGACAGTGTGGTCGACGCGGCGGCGGCATTCATGAGCCTGGAGGAGGCTGAATGGCTCCCCAAGGGGCTGCGCGATGACTACCTCGGCAAATGGGCGGTAGGGGATTTCTCATTCTCCCCCTTCGGCGGAAGCGGGCGCAACACCCTCCCCAACGCCATACAGCCCGAGGGTAAACGCCACAACAAGCTACCCAAAGGGGCCGTATGGAGCGACGACATCGACAACCTCCTGATAAGGGTGCTGCGCCTTGGGCTGAGCTATTTCGAGAATGAACAGTTCCATACCCTCCTGCGCCGCCAGATTTACCTGTTGGGGCTTTTCTCCGAAGCCTGCCGCCATATCGAGGAGTATTGCCGCGAAAACGAAGCATTCCTCCTTGGCGACACGAACTCATTGCTGCGCAATGTGATATGCGAGGCGGAAGCCCCCTTCGTCTACGAGCGCATCGGTTACATGATCAACCACTTCCTCATCGACGAGTTCCAGGACACATCGGAGATGCAATGGGACAACCTGCGCCCGCTGGTGATGGAGAGCCTTTCACGCGACAAGGACAACCTCATCATCGGTGACGAGAAGCAATGTATCTACCGGTTCCGCAACTCCAACCCCGAACTGCTCGGCCACAAGGTGGAGACCTCGGTCACCGACCGTTTCGGACAGGACAAGGTAAACATCGGCGGCATTTCGATAGACCAAAACACCAACTGGCGCAGCTCGCGGGAGGTGGTGATGTTCAACAACTCCCTCTTCGCCTGCCTTTCACGGCTCGCCGACCGGGGCATGGCCATCCCCATCGCCACACCTACCTATTCCGGACTCATCCAGCAGGTAGCCCCGAAAAACCTCGACTTCCACGGGTTTGTCAAAATCATCTTCGGGCCTGAAAAGGATGCCGTGGCCGACGCGCAGTCCGAGACCACCCCTGATGGGATACCCGCCAAAGGGGTCTCTGTCTGGAGCGAGGATGACATCCTGCGCCATCTCGGCCGGGAGATAGACCGTCAGCTATCCGCAGGCTACCATCCGCGCGACATCGCCGTGCTGGTGCGCACCCACGCCCAGGGGCAGGCGGTAATCTCATACCTCCTCGACCTGATGCGCGACAGCCAGTGGCGTCACGGCCATATCGACATCATATCATCCGACGCGCTGGAAATCTCCACCTCCCCGGCGGTGCAGCTCGTAATCGGCATACTGCGCCTGACAACCACCCCGCAATATGTGGTAGACACCACCTGCACCCCTGAAAACGGCCAGCCGGTGATGAAGCCCAACCCCGAATTTCTCCGCAACCGCCTCATCCACCGCTATGAGCTGTCGGTATTCGACGAGACGGAGGTAACCGACACCGACGGTCTGCCGGTCATCGGCGAGGATGGCGAGCCAATACGCCGCCGGCTGACTCCGGAGGAGGCATTGATGAAGGCTGTCGCCGCGACAGCCCCCCTACCGGGCGAACCCAACCCCGACCCTCTCCAGGAACAGCTCGACAACGAATCGGCCAAGGCAGGTGACATGGATTGTCCGAGCCTGCTGGCCATCACCGAACGAATCATCCGCGACTATGTGCCGCGTGAGTCACGACGCGGCGAGGCCGCGTTCCTGGCCGCGTTCCAAGACCTTGTGGCGGAATGTGAGGAACGTGGCGACTCCGATGTCGAGAGCTTCCTGAAATGGTGGGACAGCCGGGGGCGTTACGCCACCCTCCCAGCCCCCGAAGGCATGGACGCGATAAATGTGATGACCGTCCATCAGTCAAAGGGACTTGAATTCGGATGTGTCCATATCCCATTCTGCTCCAACGCCTTGGTGAAATATGACGGGGAGGACTGGTACCGGCTCGACCGGGAAGGGTTCCCCGGCATAGACCCGGAGGATGTCCCACCCTTCCTGCCGTTGAAAAACCGGGCGTCAAACGCGAAGATTCCCATGCTCGCCCCGCAGACTGAACGTTACGCCCAGATGCAGATGGTCGACGGCCTGAATGTCGCCTATGTGGCATTCACCCGTGCGGTCAGCGAACTGACAGTGTATGCCGACCCTGCCGCCGGGCGCGGCGAGACATTCGCGACCCTGCTGCTCGAGGCTTGTCGCAGCCTGCATACCCAGGCCCTCTCCTCCTACGGGCTGTCTGATGAGGAATCGCGGTGGGTGCTTCCTCTTGTTCCCCTCCTCTCGGAAACTCCGGAGGGTGAGACCCTCCTGACCCTCGGGGAACCAACCGCTCCCCTCTCCTGCAACACCGAAACAAAAAACGCCGCCCGACCTGAGATGCCGGGAGGCTCACAGGCGGGCGGAAACTTGAAAAAAGAAAACGATACGATTTTTTATGCCGGGGATTCTGAAAGGCCCGCGTCATTCGATGTCGAGATTCCATATGACACAATCATGGATGAATACCGGGTCGAACGCCCGCCGGAGATGATTCTCCCCGACGATGTGGAGCAGCAGGGGGTATTCGACATCAATGACGAGCGTCATCTGGGCAACTTCCTCCATGACGCCCTGTCAAGGGTGCGCCATCTCGACGACCTCCCGCTGGCTATGGAACGCGCCGCCTACCGCAGGGCTATTCCCCGACACGACTGGGAGCCTTACCTCGAACGCCTGACCCGTGCGCTGGGCGACCCGCGCGTGCGTCCCTGGTTCGAGGACTACACCATGCTGATGAACGAAAGACCGCTCACAGCCCCCGAGGGGTTACGCCGTCCCGACCGCGTAGTGGTGATGCCGTCGGGCGAGATGGTCGTGATCGACTACAAGTTCGGACAACCGAGGAAGAAATACCGCGACCAGGTCAGGAGCTACATGGGGTTGCTCCACCAATGCGGCTATTCCCGTCTGAAAGGATTCCTTTTCCACCCCCTGGCCGGGGAACTGATTCCTGTCGACTAACTGAGCAGCAGCACTATCACAACGCCCCACAGAATCAGCAGTATGTTTCCGATGGCGTAAGTGACGGTGTAGCCCATCGCCGGGATTGTGCTGCCGATTGAATCTTGTATCGCACCCAGCGAGGCTGTGGTGGTACGGCTTCCGGCGCAGCAGCCGAGGTTGATGGCGGCAGGGAACTTGAATATCTTGTGGCCGATTATCACGCCGAGAATCAGAGGGATGGAGGTGGCCAGCACACCCATGAGGAACAGCACGAAGCCAACCTCTTTCAGTCCGGTGACAAATGACGGGCCGGAAGTAATGCCGATGACGGCGATGAACATATTCAGGCCGAGGTTATTCATCAGCCATACCGAGGAGCGCGGGATGCGTCCGAAAGTCGGGTGCTTCGACCTCAACCATCCCAGGCAGAGACCCGCAATCAACGCGCCTCCACTGACGCTCAAGCTGATAGGCACATTGCCGATATGGATGGCGAGAGCGCCGAGCAGACCGCCGAGGAAGATACCGATACCGACAAACACAAGGTCGGTCTTGGTTGACTTGCGGTCGGCGTAACCCAGCAACGGAGCGGCGGCCGAGACCTCACGGGTAAGTCCGACGATAGTCAGTATGTCGCCACGCTGCACCTTCACCTGGGCAAGCACGGGGATATCGACACCGCTTCGCGAGATGCTCTTTATCGAGACCCCATACATCCATTTCATCATCCTGAGCTGGTCGACAGTCTTTCCGGCGACATCCTTTGAGGAGATTGTCACCTGCAGCTCCTCGGCGGGGAAATCGAGAATCTCGGAGTCATTGACCTCCGGACCGATCCAGCTTTCATCGCCGATGATGAACTCACGTCGTCCGCTCAACACAATCTCGTCGCCTGACGATATCTTCATGTCAGGTGTGGGATCGGCAATCTTCCCTGCGGAACGAACCCGCTCAACAAAGAGACGTCTCCCCTCCTTGGCCAGGTATTCCTCGATTTCGGCCACACTCTTGGGAGTGGAGAAGAAATCAGCCGTGGCCTTGTATGCCCTGAACGCAACCGGACGGAGCGCCTTTATATAGTTGGGGTCGGTGTTGGACGAACCCTGGCTGAGCTGTTTCTCAAGCTCGACAGTCTCGGCCCTCACCTTCTTTATACCCCCCAGCAGCCATGGGCCGAGGTTGGCAAGCAGATAGGCCGACCCGATGGTACCGAACACATAGGTCACCGCGTAGCAGACGGGAATGATGCTTATCCAGGCCTGTTTGTCGGCCGCAGATGCCGAAACGGTCTCAAGCGTGTCGGTGCCGACACCGATGGCAGCCGACATCGTCTGCGCGCCGGCGAGAAGACCGATGGCCTCACCTATATTATAGCCCATGCAGAGACAGATGCCCCATGTCACCAGGAGACACAACACACAGACCACCACCGCGAACAACACCTGCTTGAGCCCATCACCTTTCAATGCCGAGAAAAACTGCGGTCCGACACTGTAACCGATCGAGAAGAGGAACAGCAGGAAAAACACATCTTTCAGCGGGCCAGGAATCGGAATGTCAAGCTGACCGACAAGCACACCCACGAGCAGCACCGAGGTCACGGTGCCGAGCGAGAACGCCTTGTATTTCAGCTGTCCCACAAAAAAACCTATACCTATGGTCAGAAAGACCGCCAACGCGGGGTTGTCCCTTAACACTTCGACAATCCAGTTCATTCCTGAATAATATTTTTTGTTTGTAAATTATTTTGTGTCTGTGACAAATCACACAGGCCGACACCTCTATAACATCTCCCGGTGAAATATGTTTGTGATAGCGACATTATGACCAGATTATCCCCTTTTCAGAAGATTCCAGGGTAAAAAACTCCATTTTTTCACTATCCTCCGCAAAAATACTCAAAGCTTTATCCTGACTCAAATATGTTAAAATCACACCAATAAAATCATTTGTGAAAAATAAAATCATTTGTGAAAAACTTAATCATCCTCCGGAATGTTTAGATGACAGTGACGGGGGAGAGCCAAGCGCTCAGACTTCTGCCAAAATTCAATTATAATCAACTCTATTAAACCTGAAAACAATGCTCGATTCAAATCTTGACCCCAATTTCCGCAAGGGTGACGCAAAAACCGATGTCTTTGGCTCTGACGCCATGCTCCAGGCTGCTCCCGTAGACCGTATTCCCAACGGCCCGACAACCCCTGAGATCGCATACCAGATGGTGAAAGACGAGACCTTCGCCCAGACGCAGCCCCGTCTTAACCTCGCCACCTTCGTGACCACCTACATGGACGAGTACGCCACCCGTCTGATGAACGAGGCCATCAACATCAACTATATCGACGAGACCGAATATCCCCGTATCGCGGTGATGAACGGCAAGTGTATCAACATCATCGCCAATCTCTGGAACACCCCCGAGACCAACAAGTGGAAGACCGGCGCGCTGGCCATCGGTTCATCCGAGGCCTGTATGCTGGGCGGTATCGCCGCGTGGCTCCGTTGGCGTGAACGCCGTCAGAAGGAAGGCAAGCCTTTCGACAAGCCTAACTTCGTCATCTCCACCGGCTACCAGGTAGTATGGGAGAAATTCGCCCAGCTCTGGCAGATTGAGATGCGTACCGTGCCCCTGTCGCTTGAGAAGACAACCCTCGACCCCGTCGAGGCCCTGAAGCTCTGCGACGAGAACACAATCTGTATCGTTCCTATCCAGGGTGTGACCTGGACCGGTCTTAACGATGATGTTGAAGCCCTCGACAAAGCCCTTGACGCATACAACGCCAAGACAGGCTACAACATTCCTATCCACGTCGACGCAGCATCCGGCGGTTTCATCCTGCCGTTCCTCTTCCCCGAAGTCAAGTGGGACTTCCGTCTGAAATGGGTTCTCTCCATCTCGACATCAGGCCACAAGTTCGGCCTCGTATATCCCGGTCTGGGATGGGTTGTCTGGAAGGACAAACAGTATCTCCCCGACGTCATGTCGTTCAGCGTCAACTACCTCGGCGCTGAAATCAGCCAGGTAGGTCTGAACTTCTCACGTCCGGCCGCCCAGATTCTCGGCCAGTACTACCAGTTCATCCGCCTCGGATTCGAAGGCTACAAGAACATCCAGTACAACTCCCTGTCAGTGGCCAAGTATCTCCACAGCCAGGTATCCTCGATGCCCGAGTTCCAGGCATATTCACCCGATGTGCCCAACCCCATCTTCGTATGGCTGATGAAACCCGAGGTTCAGAAGACCGCCAAGTGGACCCTCTTCGACCTGCAGGACAAGCTCGCCCAGAAGGGTTGGATGGTACCGGCCTACACGCTGCCCGCCAACATCGAGAACATCGTCGTGATGCGTGTCCTCTGCAAGCAGGGATTCAGCCGCGACATGGCCGACCAGCTCCTCAACGACATCCGCTTCGCCGTCAACGAGCTCAACGCCCTTGAGTATCCGACCACGACCCGTATCGCCATGGAGAAGAATGTGCCTCTGGTAGCGAAGACATTCAACCATACCGGCAAATAACCGCTATCCATAAAACCGGACACGGCCGGCGACCCACCAACCTGTGACGGCGGGAGCGGCCGTGTCCGTATATTTTACAGACACGCTTCAAAAACGACTGACATGGATATCATCATAACCAAAAAACAAGTTGAGGAAGCGGCCACCCAGGCCTATGACTACGCCTCCAAAATCAAGGGAGGAGCCAACGCCAACTATATCCCGTTCCTGGCCAACATCGACCCTGACCTCTTCGGCCTGAGCGTCATTCTTCCCGACGGGACGGCGGTCAACCTCGGCGACACCACCTACCGTTTCGGCATCGAATCGGTGTCGAAAGTGCCGACAGCCATCCTGGCGATGCG
This sequence comes from uncultured Porphyromonadaceae bacterium, assembly GCA_900548705.1. Lineage (GTDB taxonomy): Bacteria > Bacteroidota > Bacteroidia > Bacteroidales > Muribaculaceae > UBA7173. The sequence continues at coordinate 17,486 of URLF01000055.1, forward strand.
TCAGCACACCCCCCAGGGGGTGCTGGAGAAAATCGGCGCGGATGCCACCGGCCTCCCCTTCAACTCGATATTCGCCATCCTGCTCGAGAATGACCATCCCTCCACCCCGCTCGTCAACGCCGGGGCCATCTCAGCCTGCTCGATGATCGACCCCAAGGGTGACTCCGACGCAAAGTGGAAGGCCATCACTGACAACATCACCGACCTCTGCGGCTCGGCTCCC
>URLF01000056.1 GCA_900548705.1 uncultured Porphyromonadaceae bacterium
TGCCGTCGGTGGCGCTGCAGAATCTCGACGGGGAAGCTGTCAATGCTTCCGCTATCGGGACAGACGGCAAGCCTGTCATCGTAAGCTTCTTCGCCACATGGTGCAAACCGTGTATGAGGGAACTCGCTGCTATCGAGCAGGTCTATGAAGACTGGCAGGCGGAGACCGGCGTGGAACTGGTGGCAGTGTCGATTGACAAGGCGCAGGATGCCGACAAGGTACGCTCCCTCGTCGCCTCGCATGACTGGCCTTACACCGTTTTGCTCGACTCCAACAGTGAACTCGCCCGCGGGGTGGGTGTGCAGGTCGTTCCCCACGTCCTTCTCCTCGACGGAGCCGGGAATGTGGTGTATTCCCATTCCGGTTATCATGACGGAGCCGAGACCGAGCTTTTCGAGAAGGTGAAGTCTGTCGCGAAATAACCTGTCTGTCAATAATCCACTGATAGTATGATGATGAGTTACGCCAAGGCGAGACTGATTAAGCATATTGTTGCCGCTGCCGGATGCGTCGCGCTGGCTTCCCCGTTGTGGGAGGCCGGGGCGATTGACCTTTGGCCCGGCAAGCTGGCCTTCCACGGGTCGTTCCAGACAGATATGCTCTTCCCCGAGACCGACGAGAAAATCGGTTCGACCACAGAGGATGGCAAATTCAACACCAACACTTATCTTGACCTCTGGCTGCAAGGGGAACGCTTTTCAGCCGGGGCAAGGTTTGAATACCTCGACCATCCCCTTCCGGGATTAGAGCCTGACTTCAAGGGATGGGGTGTGCCTTACTTCTACGCCAAAGGTGAGCCTGTCAAGGGGCTGGAGCTTACCGCCGGGGATTTCTACGAGCAATTCGGTTCCGGCCTTATTTTCCGTGCCTATGAGGACCGCGCCCTCGGTATCGACAATGCCGTCAGGGGTGGCAGGGTGCGCTGGACATCTGTCGAGGGGCTGACCCTCAAAGCCCTCGGTGGCGTGCAGCGTCGTTACTGGCATTGGAACACCGGTTCATGGATTACCGGGGCTGATGTTGAGGGTGACATAACCCGCTGGTGGCCGCGTCTGCGTCAGTCCGGCTGGGGATGGCAGCTCGGAGCGGGCTGGATTCTTCACCGCGAGGAAAACCACGACATAATGGTGCCGGGAAAAGACCTCAGGCTCAACCTACCGCGCACTGTCAACGCTGTCGATGCGCGTACCCGCTTGAGCTATAAGTCATTCGCCCTCTATGGTGAATTTGCCTGGAAAGGACAAGATCCGAGTTTCGACAACGGTTATACCTACAAGCATGGCAATGCGGCTATGTTGTCACTCTCCTGGATGAAATCCGGCAAGAGTGTGATGATTCAGGCCAGACGTGCCGACAATATGGTTTTCCGTCAGGACCGCACCATTAGCGGCAACTCCGGTTTCATCAACAACCTCGCGCCATTCACAACTCAGCACTCCTACACCCTCCCATCCTTTTATCCCTACGCCACACAGTTGGCCGGGGAATGGGCATACCAGGCTGAGGCGGCGGTCAATTTCAAACGTGGCACCTCCCTCGGTGGCCGGTATGGCACCCGCTTCCGCGTCAACGCCTCCCTCTCTTACGCCCTTCCCAAAGCCGACAAATCGATGCCGATGGGTTCCGACGGGGTGTCGTGTCCGTTCTTCAAGGCAGGGAAACTCCTTTATCGCGACATAAACGTGATGATGGAGAAAAGGTTGTCGAAGCCGTTCACCCTGACACTGATGTATATGAACCAGTTCTTTGACAAAGCCGCCATTCAGGGTGAGGGGGACAAGGTAAATGCCAACATCTTTGTCGCCGAGGGCCGATGGACAATCACACCGCGCACCATCCTGCGCGGGGAACTTCAGTATCTCACCACAAAGGATGATGACGGCGATTGGCTCTACGCCATGGCGGAGCTCACACTTACCCCTCACTGGTCTTTCGCTGTCAGCGACCTGTGGAACTGCGGGCGCACCGACACCCATTATTATCAGGCCGGGGTGACCGGCTCTTACGGCGCCAACCGTTTCAATGTCTCTTACGGACGAACCAGGGCCGGTTACAATTGCTCTGGAGGGGTGTGTCGCTGGGTTCCCGCCACCCGTGGCTTCACACTCTCCTATAACTATTCTTTCTGATTTGTAAATCCTCCCGCTATACCATATGGAAATCGTAAAACATCATAAGATTTCATTGCTGTCGGCTGTTGTCGCGGTGGCCCTTTCGGGTTGCAACGACATCGATGATGATGAACGCTTCATCCCGCTTCCGCCGATTGAGGGGAATCGGGTAGTGCTGCTTGAGGATTATACCGGCCAGAGTTGTCCCAACTGTCCGGAAGGACATCGTGTCATCCATCAGCTGGAACAGCAGTATCCCGGCAAGGTGGTGGCCGTCAGTATCCACGGCGGTGAGTTCGCCATACCGGTCTCGAATCCCACATATGTCGGGTTGAAACCAGAGTTTGGTGATGCGATGTGCGCCGACCGAGGGATAGATGTGTTCCCCTCCGGAATCGTGGATGGCAGCGTCCCCACGCTTCATACCGGCTGGGCGACGGCTGTCTACAACGCGTTGCAGCGTCCGGCCCTCTGTGAGATAGAGGTGACGGATTTGAGCTATGACGATGCTACCCGCCGTCTTGACGGCAGTGTGAGTTTGCTCCCGGGCAAGTCGGTCGAGGGCGCTCTTGGAATCTGGATTCTTGAGGATGGAATCGTGGCTCGTCAATACAATGTCAACGGAGACCATACCTGGGACCGCAAGTATGTCCACGACCATGTGTTGCGCGGTTACGCGACTTCAACGGTCTGGGGTGACCACGTCTCCCTTGGCCGCGAGGAGGAAACCGTCAGAAATTTCTCAGTGGCAATCGACCCGGCCTGGAATCCTGAAAACATCTCGGTGGTGGCGTTTGTTACCGATATGGCGACAGGGGAGTATCTCCAGACCACCCAGGCTTACGTTAATCAGACAAACGAACAAAACTGAATCATATGAATAAAATTTTTACTCTGCTTTCTGCGGCGGTTGTCGCGATGTCAGCGTCTGCGGTAGAACTGACTGTCGTTCCTCATTCCGGCACACTTATGCCGGATGGCAATGTGCTGTTCAATACTCCCGACCCGGAATGGTTGCAGGATGGTGAGGTGTGGATTTCAGGCTCGCTGAGTGTCGAGTCAGACCAGCCGGTGGCAGTGGATGTGACCGCCACTCTCGTTTCCGGTTTCGAGAAATATGGGATATGCTTTGATTTCTGCGCGCCTGTCGCCGTCGGCAATTCCGCCAGTGTCTCCAAGTCGATAGGCCCGGGCAACCCGTTCACGATGTCTGTCGAACCGGCCGGTGTCTTCTCTGAGCCTTGGACTCCTGATGTTGTCCGCACATACAAGATTGATGTCAACATCGCCTCCTCGGGCCAGACTTTGAAGGAGTTCTCGATATTTGTCACCAACGACGAAAATGCCTCGGTGGGACGCATAATGGCAGATGCCGCTTCATTCTCTATTTCAGGCCGTGATATCTCCTGGAATCTCTCCGGAGCTCCCGGTATGATGGTCATCTGCTCCCCCGACGGACGCCTTGTTTACCAGAAATATCTTTCCAATCGGGCCGGTTCCATCTCGCTCTCCCTTCCTGCCGGTTTTTACCTCTGGGCCACTCCCGCCGGGTCCGGAAAAATCATCATCCGCGACTGATGCCGGGAGAGTTTTCAGCTCTATTTCCCCGCAGGGGATGGTAGGGATTTGAAAAACTTTTGGTAACTTTGCGGAATGTTAGGAATATCTAAGGAAACAGTCCATGCTCTTCCCGAGGTGCATTATCCCGGGAAGGTCATTCTTATAGATTCCGCAGCCAAGGCACACGATGCCGTCGCCTACTTGTTGAAACAACCCCAGATCGGATTCGACACCGAGACCAGACCGAGTTTCCAGAAAAACCACCGGTACAAGGTTTCGCTTGTGCAGTTGTCCGTCCCTGGGGAATGTTTTCTTTTCCGCCTGAAGCAAATCGGAAGCCTGGACGGCCTGATGTCTATTTTTGAGAATCCGGCCATCCAGAAAATCGGTCTTTCCCTGAAGGATGACTTCCACTCGCTGGCCAAGCTCTGTGAGTTCACCCCGGCCGGTTTCGTGGAGCTGCAGACCTTCGTCAAGGAATATGAAATCGCCGACAACAGCCTGCAAAAGATTTTTGCCCTTATTTTCGGGCAGCGCATATCCAAGAATCAGCGGCTTACCAACTGGGAGGCCGCTGAGCTTACGCCTGGCCAGCAAAGTTACGCGGCCATAGACGCGTGGGCCTGTGTGGAAATCTACAATCACCTTATGGCAGGACGCTTCCATCCCGAGGAATGCCCATACAAGATTGATGACGAGACCGCAAAGATGCTCCAGAATTCTGTCGGCATCCATCTTCCCCTTAAAAATGCCGACGGGGAACAGCCTTCGGATGAGATTTCTCCGGCCATCGCGGAATCAACGGCTCTCAACGGTAAGCCGGTAAAACGGAAAAGGGGAGGTGAATCCCGGACCGTCAAGGCATCTGTGAGAAAACCTCGTAAATCCAAGGCTTCGGATGATGCGGCCAAAGAGAAGCCGGCCAAACCTAAGGCGACGAAGAAAACCGCCAAAAAGGCTGACACCGTCAAACCGAAGGAGGCAAAAGTGACGAAGGCCGCCAAGGTAAAATCCAAGGCGGTAAAGGAGACCGCCGAACCTAAGGTCAAAGCCACCAAACCGAAAAAGACAAAGGCGGTGGCTGAAAAGAAGGATGAGACCAAGCCCAAGAAGGCCGCTGCGAAGAAAACTGCCTCTAAAAAAGCTGTCGCCAAAAAGGCTGACGCAAAAACGGTGAAGCCGTCAACCGCACCTAAAAAGAAGCCGTCAACCGCACCTAAAAAGAAGACGGTCACGCGTAAAACCGCAAAACAACCTGAGGTATGAGACAGATTTTACGCAGGTCTATCATCATCCCGGCAATCTTGGCCATATATCTGGTTGTGATGGTTGTGATGGGATGGGACTCATTCATGGCCGGACTCACATCCCCGGTATTGTATTTCGGCGGAATCGTGGTTGTGGCTCTATGTATAATCCTTCTCCACTTCCACTTGAAAAAGCGTGAGTCTAAATCGAAAGACAGTCGATAATCTTCATATAAACCATTATGAAAAAACTATCAAAACTGCCCGCAGCCTCGCTGGCATTGTTTTCCATAGCTATGGCGACATCATCTGACATTGTTGCCTCCGGTAAGCTGAATTACCCGCAGGCCCCGACTGAGACTGTGGTTGACGATTACTTCGGAATGAAGGTCGCCGACCCATACCGCCCTCTCGAAAATGACACGGCTGCAGCCACCCTCGCTTGGGTGGAGGCTGAGAATGCCGTCACCAACTCATATCTCTCCAAGATTCCTTTCCGCCCGATGCTGCGCAAGCAGATCGAGGCGTTCAACAACTACACCAAGCAGGGTGCGCCTTTCCGCTGGAAAGATGGCAAATATTATTTCTACCGCAATGACGGCCTGAAGAACCAGTCGGTGCTTTACCGTATGGATACCCTCGGTGGAGAGCCGGTTGTCGTGCTTGACCCCAACGCTCTGTCCGATGACGGCACAGTGGCCCTCACCGGTATCTCGATGTCGAAGGATGGCAAGCACATCGCCTACACGATTTCAAGAAGCGGCTCGGACTGGACTGAAATCTATGTGCTTGACGCGGAGACCCTCAAGCCCCTCGATGACCATATCGAATGGGCGAAGTTCACCGGTGCTGAATGGCGTGAAAAGGGTATTGACGGCAGTAAGGGTTTCTTTTACAGCGCATATCCCCGTCCCGAGGCCGGAAAGGAGTTTTCCAACGCCAACGAATACCATAACATCTATTTCCATAAGCTCGGCACACCTCAGAGCGAGGACACCCTTGTCTTCACCGACAAGGAGCATCCTCTTCATTTCCATTCTGTCGGCCTGACCGATGATGAACGGTATATGATGATTTCTGTCGGTGGTCAGGGATTCGGAAACGGCCTGATGTTGAAAGACCTTGAGACACCGGGCGGCGACTGGGTGGTTGTGGAACCCTCCCAGGATTATGAGGTGGGCATCATTGATGTTGTCGGCGACTCCCTGCTGATCCAGACATCATACAACGCCCCCAAGAACCGTATCGTGACTGCTCCGCTCTCAGCCCCCGGCAAGGAGAACTGGAAAGACCTTATTCCCGAGTCTCCCGACGCGGTGCTTACCGGATGCGGGCTTATTTATGGTGACCGTCTTTTCGTCAACTACGAGAAGGATGCCGCTGACCACCCCGCGCTTTACAAGCTTGACGGCACAAAAATCCGTGATATAAAGCTTCCAACTTTCGGTTCGGCCGGTTTCAGCCTTTCGAAAGAATATCCCGACGCGTTCTATACTTTCACCTCTTTCCTCTATCCGGCCACTGTCTTCTCATATGACCTCGACACGGATGAGAGCAAGCTGTATTTCACCCCCGACATAAAGGGCTTCAACCCCGACGACTATGTGACCGAGCAGGTGTTCTATCCCTCGGCTGACGGGACAAAGATACCTATGTTCCTTACCTACCGCAAGGACCTGAAACGTGACGGCACTAATCCGGTCTACCTCTATGGTTACGGTGGTTTCAATGTTTCGCTTACACCCGGGTTCTCACCCAACCGTCTGGTCTGGCTGGAGAATGGCGGCATATACGCCCAGGCCAACCTGCGTGGCGGCTCGGAGTATGGCGAGGCTTGGCATGAGGCAGGCACGAAGATGAAGAAGCTCAATGTCTTCAATGATTTCATCGCCGCCGCCGAGTATATGATAAAGGAGGGTTGGACCAAACCCGAACATCTCGTTATCGAGGGGGGTAGCAATGGCGGCCTGCTCGTGGGAGCGGTGACCAACATGCGTCCCGACCTCTTCAAGGTGGCCATCCCCCGAGTGGGAGTGATGGACATGATGCGCTATCATCTGTTCACAATCGGTTGGAACTGGGCATCGGATTACGGCACATCCGCCGATTCTCCCGAGATGGCGAAATATCTGGTGGAGTATTCCCCCCTCCATACCATCCGCAACGACGGCACCCCCTATCCGGCTATCATGGTGACCACCGCCGATCATGACGACCGTGTGGTTCCGGCTCACTCTTTCAAATACGCCGCCACTTTGCAGGCCGCCTCGACCGGTGACGCTCCCAAGCTTATCCGTATCGACTCGAAGGCAGGTCACGGAGCAGGCAAGCCGGTCGCCAAGGTGATTGATGAATATGCCGACATATACTCATTTATTTTCCACAACTTGGGCATCACTCCCAAGGCTGAATGAAGTTGAAAAGAAATATCTGTCAAAATAGATGGCTGACAAGGACTCCCGCCGGAGTCCTTGCGGCCATTTTGCTTTTCGCCCCCTCGGTGCTCCTTCAAAGCTGTTTCACCGGGATTGAATCCACCCCCAAGATTACTTACAAGGATGTCAGGCGGCAGAATGCCGGGGAATCACCAGAACAGGAGTTCGCCGGACATTTCCAGGCGGTTCCTTTCAGCGGGTGGCGTCCGGGCCGTCAATTTCTTGTGGCCGATGCGAGGGCAACCTACACCTATTCCGCTCCCGCCGGGAAGTCGGTCGGGATTTCCCTTGGTGACACGCTGGTCTACCGGGGTGTGCGCGAGGTGCCGTCAATCACCGGTGGAGAGGTGGCCGAACTTATTTTCACATCGGTCGTCTCACCCTCTGACTCGCTGCTTTACCGCCCTGGAGGGGATGCGGCTACTCTGGAGAAACGCGACAATCTCAAGCTCCCATTCCTTGTCGATCTGGAGCTGGTCAGGAGTGCGGGAGAGATACTTGTCGGAAAAGAACTGGTGACCCGTACAGGCCGTTGGATTTCACCGGACGGTTCACAACGAAGGGGCCGGAAGTTATTGAAAGTCCGTGTTACCGAAGTCAGGGCCGGCAGTGAGGATTACCCGTTCCTCATCTGTTTTTCATCGACGGAAGATGAAAGGGAGACCGGTGCGTTGGCTATGTCGACAACGGTGAATGAGGGTGAACCCGCTTTGCGCGGATTCGAGAACCTGTTCATGCTGACTGACCCGAGAGACAATTATCCGCAAATCACCGACGCTAACTGGGAACTGATACGTCAGGGAAAGGTTGCCGAGGGGATGACCACACAGGAGGTCTCGCTGGCCTTGGGCGCACCTCGCGATGTCGACCGTCGTCATGACCAGTCGCTGATGTATGAGCGGTGGAGCTATCCCGGAGGTGTCTATGTGATTTTCGAGAACGGATTGCTGGTGAGATATAATCAATAAGACTTTTCTGTCAGATAATTGTTGTGAAGGATATGGAACTGACATTTTTAGGAACAGGGACATCGACTGGTGTGCCGCAGCTCAGATGCGGCTGTCCTACCTGCACATCAACTGATAAGCGTGACCATAGGTTACGCGCGTCGGCTCTTCTTGAGGTGGCAGGGAAACGGATACTTATTGACTGCGGGCCTGATTTTCACCAACAGATGCTCCGTCACGGCGAACGTTCGCGACAGGATAGGCTTGACGCGTTGCTGGTCACCCATCAGCATTATGACCATGTCGGCGGTATCGACGACCTGCGCCCGTATTGCTATCAGGAGGAGATGAAAGAGAGCGGCTTCCCGGTCTATTGCCAGGCTGATGTGGCCCGCGACCTGCGTGAACGTCTTCCGTATTCATTCAAGGCAGATCCTTATCCGGGCGCACCCCGTTTCGACCTCCGTGAGATTGAGGTCGGAAAGAGTTTCCAGGTCGCCGGTCTGGAGGTGCTGCCGGTCAGGGTCAACCATTACCTGCTTGATATCCTTGGCTTCCGTATAGGAGAACTGGGATATATCACCGATGCCAAGGTTGTGCCTGATGATACTGTCGAGGCGATGACGGGGGTTGACACGCTTGTCATAAACGCATTGCGTCACAAACCTCATATATCCCACATAACTCTCGATGAAGCTTTGGAGCTGATATCCCGGATAAAGCCGAGAGTTGCTTACCTGACACATATGAGCCATGATATGGGGCGCTATGCCGAAGTGGCTCCGACCCTCCCTGAAAATGTGTTCCTCGCTGTCGATGACTTGAAAATCCATATTTCAGATGGCCAATGAATTTGTAGAAGTGGTTTTGCCCCTTCCGCTCCAGACCACCTTCACTTACCATATTCCACCCGAGATGCGAGCCCTCCCGATAGGGGTGGGCTTCAGGGTGATTGTGCCGTTCGGACGAAAGAAATTCTATACCGGGATAGTGGTCGGCTTGCCCCTGACCGCGCCATCCGGGTATGAGATAAAGGACCTGGCGATGATTATCGACGACTCGCCTGTTCTGAGGAATCCGCAGTTGAAACTTTGGGACTGGGTGGCCGACTATTACCTCTGTTCCTCGGGAGATGTCTATCGGGCCGCAGTCCCATCGGGAATGAAAATCGAGAGTGAGACCTTTGTGGAGGTGAACCCTGATTTTGATTTCGCGGTGTTTCCCCTCAAGAATGACCTGGAGAATGAGATTTACCAGTTTGTCGAGCATGAGGAGCAGACATCCATCTCGGAGATTGTGAAGAAATTTGATCGCCGAGGCACAACGGCCACTGTCAACCGACTCGTCTCGCGGGGTGTGCTGATTGTGGCGGAAAAACTCGTCGAGCGGTACGTAACCAAGAAACAGACTTGCGTCAGGCTTGCTCCCGGTTTGTCGGAGAGTGAGGCGTTCACTCTTGTCGGCTCCGCCCGCAAGCAGGAGACGCTGCTTCTCGCGCTGCTTGACCTGACCCGTCAGGCCGCGCAAGGGAAAGGACCTGATGAAACCGGAACGGACATCTCCAAAGAGCGGCTCCTTGAGAGGGGAGGGGTAAGTCCGGCAATCCTTTCGGCGATGGTAAAGAAGGGAATCGTGGAGCAATACACGATTGAAATCAACCGCTTCCGTTATGACGGCCGCCCTCTGAAACATCTTCCTCTGCTTTCCGAACCTCAGCAGGAGGCGTTGGAAAAGATTCACCTGCTGTGGAAAGAGAAGGATGTCAACCTCCTCCACGGGGTCACATCTTCGGGGAAGACCGAGATTTACATACATTTGATCAACCATATGCTTGGCCGGGGTGACCAGGTGTTGTATCTCGTGCCTGAGATTGCCTTGACGGCGCAGCTCACACGCCGCCTTCAGGAGGTCTTCGGCGAGAGGGTGGTGGTCTATCACTCCAAGTTCTCCGACAATGAGCGTGTGGATATATGGAAGAAACTGCTCACCACCCATGAACCGTTGCTGATTCTCGGGGCGAGGTCGGCGGTCTTCCTCCCGTTCGCCAGGCTCGGACTCGTGATTGTCGACGAGGAGCATGAGAGTTCTTACAAACAGTTTGACCCGGCTCCGCGTTACAATGCGCGTGATGTCGCGATGGTGCTTGCCCGTTTCCATGGCGCGAAGACTTTGCTTGGTTCGGCTACACCTTCGGTGGAGACCTATTACAAGGCCAAACAGGGTAAATTCGGGCTTGTGACGCTCGACAAACGTTATCGTGATGTCGCGCTCCCCGAGATAGAGATTGTCGACATGCGCCGCGCCCGCGACGCCAAAGAGCTTGAAGGGGCGTTCGCCCGTATCACCGTGCGCCGTGCTCGGGAAGCCCTGAATGAGGGGAAGCAGGTGATATTTTTTCAGAACAGGCGCGGGTATGCCCCGATGGTGAGGTGCCGCCAGTGTGCCTGGGTTCCGCGATGCGAGCATTGCGATGTGTCATTGACCTATCACCGGGCGCTCCGTCAGCTCCAGTGTCATTACTGCGGCTCGGTGTACCCCCTTCCGCAGATTTGCCCCCAATGCAAGGAACCGGCCATAGAGGAAATCGGATATGGCACAGAACGTGTCGAGGATGAGCTTACAGGGCTGCTCCCCGGGGTGACGATGCTCAGGATGGATTTAGACTCTACCCGCAACAAGCATTCCCACGAGCATATCATAGAAGCCTTCTCGGAGGGGAAAGCCAATGTCCTGGTCGGTACCCAGATGGTGACCAAGGGGTTGGACTTCAAAGATGTCGAGGTGGTGGGTGTGCTCAACGCCGATTCGGTGATAAACTATCCCGACTTCCGGTCAGGGGAACGAGGGTTCAATATGCTGGAGCAGGTTTCCGGACGGGCAGGACGCAGCGACGGTCGCCGTGGCCGAGTGGTGGTGCAGACCTATGAACCGGCCCATCCGATTCTGAGCTATGTGGCTGTCCATGATTATGAGGGATTCTACAACGACGAGATAGAGCAACGCCGGAAGTATTTCTATCCCCCCTTTGTGAGGGTTATCTATGTCTATATGAAACATCGCGACCGGGCAGTGCTGTCACGGCTTGCCGACAATTACGCAGCTCGTCTGCGGCAGTTGCTCGGTGGGCGCGTCTTCGGGCCGGACGAACCTTCAGTCGCCCGTGTCCAGAATCTCTATATCCGGCGAATCATGTTGAAAATCGAAGTAAACGCCTCTGTCTCCAAAATAAAGGATTTGCTTCGCCAGACCTATCTTGACCTCCATTCCGATCCGGCGATGCGCCAGACTACGTTGTATTACGATGTGGACCCGCAGTGATGCCCCTACGTCTTTAAACAATGGGACGCATGCCCGAAAAAAGTTGGGATGGATGGCTCTTTTTTTCGTGGTGAAGTGGGATATTTTGCTTGAATTTGTTAATTTTGTGGCATATTTGTCTCCGACGATGAAAGTATCTGGATTGAAGCGGTTTCTTCTGGCTGCGGCGGTAACACTCGCCGGGGCTGTCTCGCCGTGCGATATGACGGCTAAAGGGGCCGCTTCGTCGGGTGAAAAGAAATTTACCCTATGCCTGGATCCCGGGCACGGGGGGAAGGACTTCGGCTGTATCGGAACCAAGACCAATGAGAAGACAATCGTGCTGAAGGTCGCGACCAAGGTCAAGAAACTTGTGGAGAAACATCTCGCCGACTATGCCGATGTTGTCATGACCCGCGACGGTGATTACTTCGTGACTCTCCAGGGACGTGCCGACATCGCCAACCAGTCTCACAGTGATCTCTTCGTCTCGATTCATGTCAACTCTGTGGCCAAAAGCAACAAGCGCCGCAAGACGATTGCCGGATGTCAGGTCTATACTCTCGGCCTTCACAAGACCGCCGAGAACCTCGCGGTGGCCAAACGTGAGAACGCCGCAATGGAGTTCGAGCCTGACAACAAGAAGAAATATGCCGGGTTTGACCCCAATTCACTGGAAGGTGACATTCTCTTCGAGCTTACCCAAAGCCGGCGTATGGATCAGAGCATCGAACTGGCTGACGCGATTCATCAGAATCTCTCGGAGACAGCCTCAAGGAAGCAGATGGGGGTCAGACAGGCCGGATTCTGGGTGCTGTGGGCGACATCGATGCCTGCCGTGCTCGTCGAGCTTGACTTCATATGCAATCCTGACAGCGAGGCATACCTCAACTCTGACAAGGGTTGCGACCAGATGGCAAAGGCGATTTACAATGCTTTCAGCTGTTATCTCAATACCTACGGGCCGGCCCTCCTCGACCGGGAGGTGAAAGCCCACACAATCTGAAACCACCGGGCTTCCAGTCCTCAGTCCCGGCAGAATTAAAACGAACAAGCAGAAAAGAAATGAACAACGTAAAGAAAGAAGTGATAATCGGCCTGTGCGCGGTAGTGGCGCTCGCCGTCCTCTTTTTCGGAATCGAGTTTCTCAAGGGCGTGAACGTGTTCAAGCCTGCAAATTTCTACACGGCCTCTTACACCAATGTCGCCGGTTTGCAAGTATCTGCCCCCGTTACCCTCAACGGCCTGAAAATAGGCCAGGTCAGGGATATCCGCTATGAATATGACAATCCCGGACATGTGGCCGTGGAGCTTAGCCTCGACAAGGAACTCCGCATCCCCGTAGGTTCAAAGGCGGTCATCGAGCAGGACCTCCTCGGCACCTCCACCGTTGCTCTCCATCTCTCTGATTCGAAAGATTTCCACAAAGTAGGCAACCAGCTTATCGGTGAGACCGCAGCCGGTATGCTCGACGGCGTTTCGGGTGACCTGATGCCTAAAATCAACGCTATCCTGCCTAAAGTTGACACACTGCTGACAAATATCAATACGCTGGTGGCCAATCCCGCCCTGCAGACCTCCATATCCCGTCTGGAAGACATCACTCTCCAGCTCGACGGCACAATGCGCTCAATCAACGGCACTGTGCTCCAGCTCCCCCCGGTGGTCAAGAACGTGGAGGGTATCACCTCAAATGTCAACACCATCACTGCCGACCTGGCCGAACTGTCAGGCCAGCTCAAGACCCTCCCGGTCGACTCTCTTCTCGACAATATGATGGTCGTGTCGGAGAACCTCAAGGCTCTCTCCGCCGAGCTTAACAACCCCAACTCCACCCTCGGGGCGCTCACCCATGACCGTCAGCTTTACGACAACCTCAACGCGGCTTCCGCCTCTCTCGACTCGCTGCTCATTGATGTGAAACGCAATCCCAAGCGCTATATCTCCATCAAGCTGCTTTGAGCCGTCGCCGCTCCATCCTCCGGAAAATATATCTTACTCACATAATACCGACCAATAATCGATACCTATGATCCTTTCATTTAACGTCGACTACCGCACCAACTGGGGCGAGGCTATCTATCTGACGGCTGACATCCCCCAGCTCGGAAATGGCGACCACGCGAAAGCCATCAAGCTTGAATTATACGGTGAGCAGAGCTGGAAAGCCCAGGTCGAGCTCCCCGATGACACTCCCGATTTCAAGTATGCTTATTTCGTGAAGCATGAAAACGGGTATGAGAAAAACGAGTGGGGCCACGGACATCTTTTCCGTCGCGGAGAAGGTGTGAAGTCTTATGAGATTTTTGACCGTTGGCAAGACCAGCCCTGGGACAAGCCCTTCTACTCAGTGGTGTTCACCGACTGTGTATGCCGTCGTGAGGGCCGTGCGCTTCCCTCCAAGGTGGAGGCTGCCGGAATGCTGCTGTCGTGCGATGCTCCTATGGTCGCTCCCGATGAGGTGCTTGCCGTCTCCGGAGGATGCGATGCGCTTGGCAACTGGGACCCCGCGAAGGCTGTTGTCATGAGCGACGCTTCGTTCCCCACCTGGAGCTGCGCCCTGCCTCTTGACAAACTCCCCGAAGACCTCGAATACAAGTTCCTTATCCTGAAAAAGAACAACGGAGACGTTGTATGCTGGGAAGGCTGTGACAACCGCCATATGACTGTCGCTCCCGCCACCAAGGGGGAGAACATGGTTGTGGCCGGTGTGAGGTTTGTCAATCCCAAAGCCCCCTGGCGCGGCGCGGGTGTGGCAATCCCCGTTTTCTCGCTACGTTCCGATGAGGATTTCGGTGTCGGTGAATTCTTCGATATCAAACTGCTCGTGGACTGGGCGGACAAGACTGGTCAGCGGTTTATCCAGATGCTCCCCATCAACGACACCACGATGACCCACACCTGGACCGACTCATATCCCTACAACGCCAACTCCACTTTCGCCCTTCATCCGATGTATCTGCGTCTCTCAGAGCTGGGCACATTGGCCGACAAGGAGCGTCAGGCTTACTACGACAATCTCGCCAAGGAACTCAACGCCCTTGAGGAGGTCGACTATGAAAGGGTCAACAATGCCAAGAACGCCTATACCCGCGAACTCTTCGCCGAGGTAGGTGAGAAGGCTTGCAAGGCTCCGGTATTCCGCAAATTCGTCAAGGACAACGCTTCCTGGCTCACTCCTTACGCCGCGTTCTGCGTGCTGCGTGACCGCAACGGCTCAGCCGATTTCTCGAAGTGGGGTGAATATGCCCAGTATGATGAAGCCGCTGTCGACAAGTTCGTCAAGGAAAACCAGGCTGACATCAATTATGTCTACTGGATTCAGTATCATCTGGACAAGCAGATGAGGGCTGTCCGCGACTATGCCCACGCCCACGGAGTGGCCATCAAGGGTGACATACCTATCGGTATCTCGCGCAACAGCGTGGATGCCTGGATTTCTCCCCGACTGTTCAACCTCGACTGCCAGGCCGGCGCTCCCCCGGATGATTTCTCCGTGCTTGGTCAGAACTGGGGCTTCCCGACCTACAACTGGGAGGAGATGAACCGCGACGGTTTCGCTTGGTGGAAGGCTCGTTTCCGCAAGATGGCCGAATATTTCGATGTCTACCGTATCGACCATGTGCTTGGATTCTTCCGCATCTGGCAGATTCCTATGAATCAGCTCCACGGTCTGCTCGGTGTGTTCAACCCGGCTCTGCCGTTCCACCCCGACGAGCTCCGCAACAACTATGACTTCTGGTTGGATGTTGACCTGCAGACCACGCCTTACATAATGGATTACTTCCTGAATGACTTCTTCGGGGAGTACACCGACGAAGCCCGCGAGCGCTTCCTGGTGGATGCCGGATATGGCCGTTACCGCCTGCGTCCCGAGTTCGCCACCCAGCGTCAGGTTGCCGATTACTTCGCCACTCAGCCTGACGACGAGAAGAACGCCCGTCTGTGCAACGCCCTCCAGGGGCTTATCGACCAGGTGCTCTTCATCGAGGATCCCTATGAAAAGGGTAAGTATCATCCTCGTATCTCGGCTCAGTACACCTACATCTACCGTTCGCTGACCGACTATGAGCGCTGGTGCTTCGACCGTCTCTACAACGATTTCTACTACCATCGTCACAACGACTTCTGGTATGGAAAGGCCATGTGGAAACTGCCCCCCATCATCGACGCTACCGACATGCTCACCTGTGCCGAAGACCTCGGAATGATTCCCGACTGCGTGCCTGCGGTGATGAGCGCTTTGGAGATTCTGACACTTGACATCCAGCGTATGCCCAAGAATCCCCGCGAGGAGTTCGGCAATCCGGCCCATTATCCCTACTACACTGTCTGCACCACCTCGACCCACGACATGTCAGGTATCCGTCAGTGGTGGGAATCTGACCGTGCGGCCACCCAGCGTTTCTATAACAACATCCTCCACGAGGGGGGAGCGGCACCCTTCTTCGCCGAGCCTTGGATTTGCGAGAAGATTGTCGAGAGTCATCTCAACTCTCCCGCCATGCTCTGCATACTCCCGCTTCAGGACTGGCTGTCGATTGACGGCACCGTGCGTCGCGAGAACCCCTACAAGGAGCAGATCAATGAGCCGGCCAAGAACCCCCATTACTGGCGTTACCGCATGCATCTCACTTTGGAGGACCTTCTCGGTGAGGAGCTTTACAACCGCCGTGTGGAGAACCTTGTGACCTCTTCCGGCCGATAAACCTGAACAGACATACCGTAAGGTAAGACAAACTGGCGACTATGGCTACGGGCACGAACTGCCCGTAGCCCGTGGTCGCCATTTCTGTCACCAGAAACATGGCCATCAGCGGGGCCCTGACAGCTCCCGCCAGGATTCCGGCCATCCCCATGAACACATAGTCGGCCACAGGGAGCGACATCCCGAAGCAGTCGTTCAGGACTCCGGCGTAAAAGAATCCGGCCACGCTGCCTATCATGATTGTCGGGGCGAAGTCTCCGGCGACACCTCCGCCATCACGGCGCCGGGGCAGTTCGTGAACATCCAGCTGCCCGGCAAATTCCTCCGGCGGCCTATCTCCATCTGCAACTGGACGAAGGACGCCCTGCTGCTCCTGGTCCGGGTGGTGGGCGAAGGCACCCATGACTTAGT
>URLF01000057.1 GCA_900548705.1 uncultured Porphyromonadaceae bacterium
TTCACACAAAGATACGCAAAAATTCTGATATAAACTAATTCTCAACATCTACTTAAGATATATAATATAATAATAAGGAGAGAGGATTGGGGAGTGGAGGTGGTATCCGGATGGCGGGCGCATTGTGAAAATCGGGAGGGGGCGGTGGCGGGAGCGCGGCACAGCACCGGGGTGTCTGAGCCCGTGAGGGCGAGTTCCCGGTGCGCCGCGCGGAGCCACCAGGTCCCCGACCATGGATTTTCACGCGCCCATGGCCTTTTGGTTCTTTTGGGCCTGCCAAAAGAACGTAAAAGTATGAGGTATATATAAACGAAAAGTGTGTTTCTTCACAGAAACACACCTCCCTCATAACCAAAATTCAAGTATATATGTTCTTTTCGTCTAACAAACGTTGTGTGCAAAAATCATCTCAAAACGGTTTGAGCAGTTAGTTTCTCAAATCCGATACAAAGGTATTACTTATTCTTGGAGCGACAACCCTATTTCTTGTTAAAATGCGTTAAACGCCACGCGACAGTGACATTTGCGCCACAATCCATCTCCCCCGTCATATGGGATATGACAGGGTTTAATTTCCATACGGCTGTCACAATCGGGGGTGTGATTCGTCTTTAATATGAAAGTCTAAAAATCATATTCATTTCAACAAAAAATTATGATGAGGAATTGCAGTAAAATTGGTTCAACAATAGCTTGTGTCGTGATTGGAGTGTCTGCGGCCAGTGGCAGGGATGTCACGGGGAGAGTGCTGTCAGACAGTGATTCGACGGCGGTCATAGGAGCGCAATGTGAGTTGATGGTTGATTCTACGGTGATTGCACGCGGTGTGACCGATACCGACGGGCGGTTCAGGCTTGAGGCGGCGTCGAAGGAGGAGGCACATTTAGGGGTGAGGATGATAGGCTATTCCGCGACAAATGTGGCAATCCCGGCCGGAGGGAGAAACATTGACCTCGGAACGATTTTTCTGCCTGAGGGTGTGGAACTGGGAGAGGTGACTGTCGGAGCCACGTGGACGGTCGACTCGCAGGGGCGAACCATCATATATCCTTCCTCGTCAGATGTGAAGGCTTCGTCGACAGCCATCAGCCTGTTCCAGAAGCTTGCGCTTCCCGGCCTGGAGGTGAATCCCATAACTCGCTCCATATCGGTGGGCACAGCCGCGCCGATGATTCTCATAAACGGTGTGCCTTCGACGATGGATGATGTGTATGCGTTGCAGCCCAAGGACATCGAGCGGGTGGAGTACTCTCAGGTGACCCCGGCGAGATATGCTGACAGGGGGACAAACGGCCTCCTCAACATACTGCTGAAGAAGCGTGACGATGGCGGCCAGGTGTATGTCTGGATGCGTGACTGCCCGTATATCGGATTTCTTGACGGCAATATCCGGATGTCGTATCATCAGGGGCCGTCGCAGTTCACGTTGTCTTATTCCCCCTCCTGGCGCGATGTGGCGAAGGTGGATGACACGGTCGAACGGTCATATATAGGTGACGGATTCAAAGTGCAGCTGTCGCAGACAGAGCATAGCCCGTTCATGTACCTGACGAATCCGATAAGATTCAAATATGACTATCAGCCATCGGCACGAACACTTTTCTCGGCGACCTTCAATGCGGACATATCCAAGGATGACCGCAAAAGCACAGGCCACACCGATGACTCGATACTGGGGAACTACGTCAATCACAGGAGGTCGCACAGCAAGAGTTTCATCCCGTCGCTCGATCTCTTCCTGCGCCATGATTTCAACGACAAGAACTCGCTGGAGGCGCAGATGGTGGGGACCATCAGCTCGATGGATTACCGCTATGACAACTCCTTCACATTCACAGGGCTGCCGGAGGAGTCGTATGTCATGGATGTCGACAACCGGCGACGCTCGCTTATCACGGAGGTGAGCTACAACCATCATTTCTCATCTGGCTCCAGTCTTTCCGCCGGATTCCAGAACACCCTGTCCCACAGCAAGAACACTTACTTGACAAGCGACTATGCACCGGTGCTGACGGAGAATAACAACTATGCCTATGTTCGCCTGGGACATAGAATCAAGAGCGTATTCATCTCTCTGTCCACAGGAGTCAAGATGTTCTGGATGGAGAATGACCTTAACAAGCGTCATTTCATAAGGAACCTGTCGCAGGCTCAGTTCAACTGGAACGCCAGTGACAGATTCAGCCTTGGCGGTGAGTTCTCCTATCAGCCGTCGATTCCCTCGCTGTCAAGTCTGACCGATTATCCCCAGCAGTCTACCCCTTACCTGATTTCCAATGGTAATCCTGATCTGAAGGTCTCCGAAGGGTTCATCTACAAGCTGATGCCGACATACAACTACAAGAAATTCACTGTCTCGGCCGAGCTGGCTTATTACAGGCTCAACAACGCCACGGTCGGCGAGACATTTTACATCGGCGACGGGCATTTCCTCAACCAGACGGTCAATGCCCGGCATTGTTCAGACCTCTTCGCCAACCTCACTTTGTCGCTGAAAGACCTGTATGGCTTCGGGGCGACAGCGGGAGTGGGTGTTGACCGCTATGAGAGCCGTGGGGCGGGGTGGAAGCATACGCTGACTTCGGTGAGCGGCTGGATAAATGTCTGGTGGAGCAAGGGGCCGTTCAGCGTTTCTTACTGGCGGAAGTTTCCGGGCAAGACGCTCTATGGCCAGACGGTCAGCCGCGATGAGAATGCTGACGCGCTCAGTTTCAGCTATACTCCCGACAAGCATTGGACCTTGTCGGCACAGTGGATGTATATGTTCGAGCGGGGTGGTGTCTATTATCCCTCATGGGTTTATTCAGATGTCGCGCCCTCTGTCACCAAGCGCCATATCAAGGACAACGCCAACATGGTGATGCTGTCGGTGAGCTACTCTGCCGATTTCGGCTCGATTTTCCGCAGCTCGCGCCGCTCGCTAAACAACACTGACACCGGTTCGTCGCTCATGAAACTGTAATTGTCGGGAGCGAGGTCTCACGCAGATTCCGCAGATACGCGGATTTCTCTCAACCTGCGAGACCTTTGTGGAAATCGGCGGGAAATCTGCGTATCTGCGGAATCTGCGTGAGGCCTAACCCCTGAAATAACTTTACAAACTGTGAGACAGCGCAAAAATATTTGCCGGAATGAAAAAAAGTTTGTAACTTTGTGGGCTTTTTAGCCGTAGCGGGCTTTGGAAAGCCGGCCCGAAGGGGACGCGCCCGCAGGCATAACCATTAATCATCAAAGATTAGATGTACGCTATCGTAGAAATCCAGGGACAGCAGTTCAAGGCCGAAGCCGGTAAATTCCTGTATGTCCACTATCTCGGCGACGAGAAGAAAGAGGGCGAAACCGTAGAGTTTGACAAGGTCCTCCTCGTTGACGCCGACGGTGCCGTAAAGGTAGGCGCGCCCACCGTGGAAGGGGCAAAAGTAGTTTGCGAGGTGAAACGTCCCCTCGTAAAGGGCGATAAGGTTATCGTTTTCAAGAAGAAACGTCGCAAAGGCTACCGTCGTAAGAACGGCCACCGCCAGATGTTCTCTCAGATTGTGATCAAGGACGTAATTGCTTAATCCCAACCGGAAATTTCCGTAAACTCAAACTCAAATGGCACATAAAAAAGGTGTAGGTAGTTCTAAGAACGGCCGCGAGTCTGAAAGCAAACGACTCGGAGTGAAAATTTTCGGTGGCCAGAAGGCTAAGGCAGGCAACATCATCAAGCGTCAGCGCGGTACGGTTCACCACCCCGGCCTGAACGTGGGGATGGGCAAAGACCATACTCTCTACGCTCTCGTTGACGGCACAGTTGTCTTCACCCATGGCAAGGAAGGTCGCCGCTTCATCAACGTGACTCCCGAGGCTGAGGCATAAACCCCTCTGAGACTCAGGATAAAACTGAAGAAAAATTCCCGTTCCGGCGGGGCGTCGCGGATTTGAACCCCGCCGCCCCGCCGGACGTTTTTTGTCTATGAAGAAAATCCTTATAATGGGGGCGACCTCAGGGATTGGCCTGCAGCTGGCCGGACAGTTCGCCTCGAAAGGGTGGATGGTCGGTGCGGCCGGTCGTTCCGAAGAACCCCTCAGGCGTCTCGCCTCACTGTATCCGCGCAATATCCGCTGGCGCGTCATCGACATCAACGCCGTGGAGGCATCCGAGGGGTTGGAAGCCTTGGTGGAGGAGATGGACGGTATGGATGTCTATTTCCATGTGGCCGGTATCGGGTTCGACAACCTGCCGCTGCGTGAGCGGGAAGAGGTCGCGGTGATGGAGACCAATGTGGTCGGCTTTACCCGTATGGTCGGCGCGGCATTCCGGTGGTTCCGTGACCGCAACGGCGGGAGGGGGCATATCGCCGCCGTCACGTCGGTGGCGGGGACTAACGGCATCGGGCGTATGGCGGCATACTCCGCCTCGAAGAGCTGTCAGCAGGTCTACATCAGGGCGCTGGAGCAGATATGCGCGATAGAGAAATTCGACATCCGCTTCACTGACATCCGTCCCGGATGGATACGCACCCCCTTGCTGGTCGATGACCGGAAATATCCGATGCTGATGTCACTGCCTTACTCGGTGGGGAAGATTGTCAGGGCGGTGGAGCGTGGCAGGCGGGTGGCCGTGATTGACTGGCGGTGGAACCTCCTCGTCGGCCTGTGGCGTATGGTGCCCAACTGGGTGTGGACGAGGCTCCCGGTGGATGTGCCGCCGATAGCTTCGCGAAGATGAATCTCCCGAAAAGGGGAGGCCGCGGACGGTGAATGACATCCGTCTCAAAAAAACACGGCAATCTTTGGCTGTTTTTGTCGGATTGCTTAAATTTGCCTTGATGAAAACTCCTTCAAAGAATATCACATATCTCGCGCTGATTTTCGTCGTGGCCACTGCCCTGGTGGTTTATTTCATGCCCGGCGACAGCAAACACAAATACTCCTATGAGCTTAACCGCCCGTGGAATTACGAGTTGCTGACCGCTCCGTTTGATATCCCGGTCTACCGCGATTCGGCCACGGTCAACCATATGATTGACAGCATCGACCGCTCGCTGGTGCCGATTTTCCGGTTTGACGAGAGCGCGGAGACCCGTGTGATGGCTGTCATCCGTGGGAGCAAGGAGCTGTCGGAGCCGACACGCAGGCGTCTGATCGATGTGGTGGGACGCATTTACGACGGGGGAGTGATAGACGGGCGCACCGCCGCGATTATCGGGCGGGGGGATTTGCCCGAGGTGAAATTCAATATCGACAATGTCAATGTGGCCAGGCCGACCGCCGGATTCCTGTCGCAGCGCGACGCGTATGCCGTCATTGACAGCATATTCCGTGACAACCCGGAGCGTGGCCGTATACAGGCTCTCGGCCTGTCGAATGTGTTGAACCCGAATGTGATAGAGGACACGCGCGCGACGGAGCAGTACCGCGAGAACCTGATTCAGCCGATTGTTGCCGCTGTCGGGGTGATACAGCAGGGTGAGAGAATCATCGACCGTGGGGACAGGGTCAGCCCCGAACTTTACCAGACTCTCAAGAGTTACGAGCAGGCCCTGGAGAAGATGGGGCGGCATGACCGCCACCGTCAGTTCTACACGATTCTCGGGCAGGTGCTGTTTGCGGTCTGCCTGTTCGGGCTGCTCTATGTCTATTTCGGCTTTTATTTCCCCGCCACGCTGCATTCGGTCAAGAGGATGCTTGCGGTGGTGCTGATGATGGTGGTCTTTTTCCTGTTCGCCGCCGTGATGGCCAAGACCATCTCCTCCGGACTGTATATCGTGCCGCTGGCGATAGTGCCGATAGTTGTGCAGGTGTTTTTCGATGCCCGGACTGCATTCTTCGTCTTTGTCCTGGAGGTGTTGATGAGCGCGGTGTTCGCTTCTTTCCAGCTTGAGTTCGTGTTCATCGAGATACTGGCGGGGACGGTAGTGATTTTCTCTCTGAAGGAGCTGTCGAAGCGCAGCGAGCTTCTGAGGTCGGCGTTGCTGGCGTTCTTCACCTATGTCACTGCCTATGTGGCGGTGGAACTCATGTCGGCCGGCTCCCTGACCGCCATGTCTGGGCGGCTGGTGGGCTATTTCGCCATCAACGCTGTGTTGATATCATTCGCCTACATAATGATTTTCGTCATCGAGAAGGTGTTCGGTATGACCTCCGTGGTGACTCTCGTGGAGCTGTCAGACATCAACAATCCTCTGCTGAGAGATCTCTCGCGTGAATGTCCCGGTACTTTCCAGCATTCGATGGCGGTCAGCAATCTCGCTTCCGAGGCGGCCCACAAGATTGGGGCGAATGTGCAGCTCGTCCGTGCCGGGGCTCTTTACCATGACATAGGGAAGATTGATAATCCGGCTTTCTTCACCGAGAACCAGTACGGGATAAATCCCCATGACGCGCTGTCTCCGGCCCAGAGCGCACGAATCATCATCGGCCATGTGACCGACGGCATCAAACGTGCCGATAAGTTCAAGCTCCCGGCTGTCATCAAGGATTTCATCCTGCAGCATCACGGCAAGGGGAAGGCGAAATATTTCTATATGAAGGAACAACAGCTGCATCCCGGCGAGGAGATTGATCCCGCGCCGTTCACATATCCGGGGCCGAATCCCCAGACCGCCGAGGCGTCGTTGCTGATGATGGCTGATGCCGTCGAGGCGGCCTCACGCTCCCTCACCGACCATTCTGAGGCGGCCATAAAGGCTTTGGTCGACAGGCTCGTCGACCAGCAGGTGGCTGAGGGTTACCACAATGACTCCCCGTTGTCGTTCCGCGATGTGGGGCTGATTAAGGACACTTTCATCAAGAGGCTGCGGTCCATGTATCACGGACGTGTGTCATATCCTCCAGAGTCGCCGGCGGCAGCTCCCGCGAAGTAATCAAGGTGAGGGCGGATGGTATTTTGATGGAAATTGTGTAACTTTGCAGCCGGAACACCAGTAAACCAGAATAGAAGAGAACCAGCAATGCTTGACCGACTAAGAGACTTGATTCCGGAACCGGCCCTGCGGCGTCTGCCGTGGTACCTGGCTTATGTCTCCCTGCTCCGGGAGAGGGGTGTGGAGCATGTCTCCTCGACCGGAATCGCCCGTGGCATAAATGTCGACGCGTCCCAGATAGCCAAAGACCTCTCGTTTCTCGACATAAAGGGGAAGACCCGCATCGGCTACGAGGTGGCTTTGCTCGAACACAAGCTTGAGGAGTTTCTCGGGTTCCGCAAACGCCATCGTGCCGCCATCATTGGGGTGGGTTCGCTCGGGCGTGCGTTGATGCAGGATTCCGGTCTTACCAACTACGGTCTGGAGGTGGTGGCGGGGTTCGATGTTGATCCTGCCAAGATTGGTTCGGAGCATGAGGGGATACCGGTATATGATGTTGCCTCGCTGGGGGAGAAGGCCCGCGAGCTTGGGATGGAGATCGGGATTGTGACGGTGCCGGTGGAATATGCCCAGGATGCCGCCGACTCGATTGTCGAGGCTGGCCTGAAGGCGATATGGAATTTCACCCCCTATCGTATTCAGGTGCCGGAGGATATCGTGATTGCCAACACCTCCATCTATGCCCATCTCGCTGTGATGTATAACCGTATGCTGTCAAGATAGCCGCCATCCCCCGCAGATGAAGATTTTCAGGATTGACCGAGATATCTCCAATTGGCCGGAGGAGGCCGCGACGGCTCTTTTGAGTCCGGAGGCTGCCCCGCTGGGGGTGCTGCCTGCCAGGCTGGTGGCTGATTCGGCTGTGATACGCAACAACAGACCGGTGTTCATTCCTGATTTCGCCCGGGAAGGGTGGGTGGTGGATGTCCGTCCGGCTGTCCATATCGGCAGACTTGGGAAATTCATATCGCGACGGTTCGCCGAGAGGTATGTCGAGGGTTTTTCCCTCGTGGCCTGCGTCAGGCCCGACGGAGGGTCTCTCCCGGATGCGCTTACCGACAGCTTTGACGGAGCGGTGACAGTAGGGGAGATGATTCCGCTGCCTGACAACGGACAGGTGACGTTACGCGTGGCGTACACTCCGTTGCCTGTCAGGGGTGGCCGCCAGGAAGCCGTTACGGAGGAGAAAGCTGTTGAAATCGATATGGAGACCCTGCATATGGCCGATACTGTCGCGCTGTTGAGCAGGTATGCCACATTGAAGAGCGGCGATCTGATTCTTCCCGCCTCGGTAGGCCTGACATTCCCGGTCAGGTTGGATTATTCATTGACAGGTGAGGTTGATGGCCGCGCCGTGTTGTCGCTCCGGGTTAAATAAGCGGAACGACGATTGCAGGCTCAATAAACCAAGGCGAAATTGTCGACCCAGAGGGTGAGGTCGGGTGTACCGATGTAGGCTGTGCCTGAGCCGGATGAGGCCATCACAAGCAGATGGGTGGGCTTCGCGTCGGGTGAATCCCAGCCTACCTCTTTCACGGGCACCATCTTTCCTTTCGAGTTGCGGGCATAATAGGATTTCTCGGCAGGAATCAGCCCCATATAGCTTTTATAATAAGGTTCTTTTGTGATGTCGCCGTAATGGACGGGGATGCGGTGGTTGTTGACCCAGCCGTTGGTTCCTTTATGGAACCGTTCGCGGCCGGTGCCGACGCGCTTGGCGTATAGGTTGCCATCGGCATCCTCCCAACGTCGCTGGAGGATGATGTAGACCTCGGCCGAGTCGTTGCCTTTGAGCCGCTTTTTCTTTCCGAAGCCGGATGAATATATGCGTCCCGTGGTGGCGGGAGGCATGTGAAGTTTGTAGTCAAACTGCAGGGCGGTCGGGCGGCGGGTGAAGGGGATACCCATCTCCATCTTGGAATATGGCTCGGAGGTGGACTTGATAGGCTCTAAGAACTCCCCGAGGAATATGGAGCCTGCCACCAGCACGTCGATGTTGACGATTCCCAATGCTTTGCATTCCTCCATCAGTGTGGTCAGCTTGCAGCAGCGGCCTCCTGTCTCCCGTTTGTCGGGGAACACGGCGTTGGAGGTTTTGGTGACACCGCATACTTTGGCCATGACATTGGATGTCGCCCAGGGGGAACCACCTTGGTTCTTGTAGGGGGTGTCGCCGTTGATGGTGGCGTTGGGCGCGATTTCGTAGACCTGCTTGGTCTTCCCTCCGATGACGCGCGATTCGTGGATGTTGCGTGTGACCCAGTTCTCGAAATTCCCGTATTTTATAGGTTCGGTCTTCTGGGCAAGTCCCGGAAGCGAGGTCATCAAAATTATGAAGAGGGTAAGGGAATGTCTCATAAATAATAGTTTTTGGTCGGCAAAGTTACGAAAAAATATCAACCGTGGAGAGTTTTCCTACTTATTGACTAACCTCAGGGAGGTTTGGACGGTAAATCGTATGAGTTCCTTGTCGCAAAGTTTGCGGACTATTTTGTCTGATAATGTAATAATTCTCATATTCAGCCGTTAATCCATTGGGAAAACTGTCTCACGTTTATTACAACGCGCGACAGGTATGGTATTGTTCTGCCATCTCAGATTTCATATACCCTGAAAAATGCTTAGACAATCATATCACAAACTTATTTTGTTGCTTGTGGCTGGTTTTTTCCTGGCCAGACCTGCTGTCGCGCTGCCGACATCCTATTATACTGACAATTCGTTGTTTTCATCCGGCAAATGGGTCAAGGTGAAGGTGTCTTCCACCGGTATGCAGGAGATTCCCTTCAGTAAGCTCAAGGAACTTGGTTTCTCGGACCCTTCCAAGGTGGCGGTCTATGGCTATTCAGGAGTGGAACTGAGCAGCTATGAGTTTTCGACATCAATGCCTGATGACCTTCCGGCTGTGCCTGTCGCTAATTACGGCGACAAACTCGTGTTTTACGGGGTGGCAACCGAGGAACCGCAAGAGTATGTGGCCGGAGATTACAGCTCTTCCTCACAGTTCAGGATACGGTTTAAACGAAACCTCAACAATGCCTGCTCTTATTATTTCCTGACAGATTCCCAGCCGAGGCTGGAAGTCACCGCTTCCGATGCGACGGTGACAGAGACCCAGACTGTGGTCACAACGGCTCACGGTATCGTGTGGCATAATTTTACCGACAGACAGCCCGGCTCGATAGGCGCGTATCTGTTCGGAGAGAATATCGCGGACAAGGGAATGGGGAAATATGATGTGCATATGCCTGCCTATGACCCGGCATCATCCCATAACCCCACGATGACCTACGGTATCGCCGTGAAGGCGCAGGCAGGCCGTGTCACTTTTTCAATGGGTAACATCTCCCGTTCGATTACCACCAATGGTTATGGCAATGACCCGGGGCATTTTGTATATAGCTATAGCGGCAATTTGACAAGCTTTCCAAAGCTCCCCAAGACCGGCAATGACATATACACTCTGACTGTTGACCCGCAGAAGTCCAGCGCTCCTCTTACGGAGGCCTCCATGGACTTCTACGCTTTCAGCTATCCGCGCACCACTGATGTCTCCGCGTTGCCGCAGCAGCGACTCTCATTCACGTCATTGCAGCCGGGACAGGCTGTCAGGCTGATAAACGCCCCCTCTTCTGTCAAGGTGTGGGAAGTTTCTCCCGGTTCCACGCCGCGGGAACTCAAGGTGAAAAACATCAATGCCGATGGCTCTCGTGGTTTTGTGTCCGACAGAAGGGTGAACATGACTACCAGTATCCCCGGGATGCAGACGATTGTGTTCGACCCTTCCCGTGAGCTTTACCAGGCTGAGGTTGTCGGTGAGGTCGCCAACCAGAATTACCATGGGATGGATGTGCCGCAGATGCTTGTGGTCGCTTCCGAGAAGACTTATGAGCAGGCTCTTGAGCTGGCGGAGATGCACAGACAGAAGACCGGAGTGGAGGTCGCTGTGGTGAAATTTCTTGACATATGCAATGAGTTCGGTTCAGGCTCCCCTCATCCGATGGCATTGCGCAGGCTGGTCAAAATGCTTTATGACCGCAATCCTTCAAAATTTGAGGCGTTGCTGATATTTGCCCGTGCGTTCAACGACAACACCGGTCTGACGGCGGTGGAATCGCCTGAGGAATTCGCCGCCACATATATCCCGATGTTGGAGTGTGACGATACTTCCTCTTGCGGCGAGCAGCCCAAGTCCTATGCTTCCGACGCGTTCTACGGGATGCTTTCCGACAAGTTCAAATACAGTTACGAGGTTCAGGAGGGGGCCTTGCTGAAGTCAGTCCTTGACATAAAGGTCGGCCGAATCCCGGCGTTGAACTGGGGAGAGGCTGCCGATTACCTGAAGAAAGCCAACCATTATCTTGACAACCTGACTGACCGTCCGGTCTATAACCGCGCCATAATGACCGCTGACTGGGGCGATGAGAACCTTCACTTCAACCAGGCTAAAAATATGCGGACTCTCTTGGCGGATATCGCTCCCGCCACGATGGTCGACATGCATATTCAGGCTCTCTATGATCCTAAAGGCAAAAGCAATGACCAGATGCGTAGAAGGATTCGCCAGCAAATCCAGCGTGGAGTAGGACTGTGGTTTTTCCTCGGGCATTCATTGGGTTGCACCCAGATTGGAACTAATAAACTGTGGTCTAACGCATACGACAAGGAATTGTATAACGAGAATCCACCCTTCACCGTTTACGGGACATGCCAGACCCAGGTGCTTGATTCACCGGGTGCCAGCCTGCAGGTCGATATGCTTTTCAACCCCGACGGAGGAATGATTGCAGGTGTTGGGTCGACGCGTCCCGTTTACGCCCAGTATAACGTCCATGTCTGCACGATGATTGCCCGTGGCTATTACGCCCAGCAGCCCGGGGCCACACTCGGAGATGTCTACAAGACAGGTCATAACATATACGTCCAGACTCCGGAGCTGATATATCCCGGGCTTTCCCCCACCCATTCGGGAATCGCTATCAACACTATGTGTTACAATTTTGCCGGAGACCCGATGCTCCCTATGCGTATTCCTGAAAACCGTATAAAAATCGAGTCCTTCAATTCCAAGCCAGTTGATGGCTCTGCAATTAATGTCAATCCGTTGGATAAACAGAGGATAGAGGGTGTGATTACCACCCCCTCGGGCAATGTCGATACCTCATTCTCGGGTAAATTGACAATCACAGTCTATGACGGCGCTCATACCGTGACCTCGGAAAGTACCGCTGATGCCTCCAACCCCGCAATGAGCATTGACCTGGATGAGGATATGCTTCAGGAGATTAAGGTTGTTGTCGACAAGGGGCGCTTCAGCGGAGAGTTCTCATTTGCGATTCCTACATATTCGGGAAAAGGCAATCGTGTCAGTCTTTATGCTGTGACATCCGATCTGACCCGCAGTGCTGTCGGCTATCTCGACGGTCTTTCAATCGGCCAGTCGGTTCCGGAAGGGGTCGAGGTAACAGCTCCGGTGATATCCTCGATGTATGCCGCCGATGAGGAGTCATCCTCCAACGTGTGCCTCCCCGGCGAGTTTATGCTGTATGCTTCCGTTGAGCCTGGCAATGTCGGGCTGATTGGCAGCTCCGACCGTCTTGGCGGCAGTGTCAGCCTTACGCTTGACGATTCCAAGAAGCTCACCGGTGTGGATGGCTATCTGGATGTCTCGCCTGACGGATCCGCAATGCTTGCTTATCCCGTCACCGGTCTTGCCGACGGCCCTCATGAGCTTACCCTCCGCGTGGTCAATGTTGGAGGAATGTCAACCGAAAGGACCATCAGCGTCAATGTCGTGAATGTCGCTGATGCCAAGACCGTTGTCGATGTCCTCCTCGCGCGCCAGGAAGCTGTCATCGATATCGAACATAACTTGGCTGATTCCCCCGAGGGACGCCTTGTCGTCACCGACGCGGCCGGACGCACTGTCTTCTCCAAGGAAAACGCTACCTTCCCCTATTCCTGGAATCTGGTAGGGAATGACGGCGCCGAGGTCGCAGATGGCATCTATTCGGCCAAGGTTTACTTCAAGGCCGGTCGTCGCTATGGTTTCGCCACCCCCGCGAACATCGTGGTCGGCAAGTGATGCCCGACAGGCATGATACAGGAAAAGAGAGCCCCTCTCAGTCGGTTATCCGATAGAGAGGGGCTCTCTTGTAGCCGAAGTGGGACTCGAACCCACACAGCCTCAATGGCCAAAGGATTTTAAGTCCTTCGTGTCTACCATTCCACCATTCGGCCGGAATGACGGGGGGACTTGGCAGTCTCCCTCAATTTTCCGCCGCAAATTTACGCTTTTTTAATTAATCCGGCAACAGATTCCCGGTTTTTTTCGTAACTTTGCACCCGACGCTGAGCCGTCCCGCCGATGGCCCGGAAGTCCCCGACACGATACTATAAATAACCCAACTGCTTTTTAAGCAAAAGTTTCAATACACTGTTATGAAAATCGAAAAAATCATTGGTCGTGAGGTGCTGGATTCACGCGGCAACCCCACTGTTGAAGTCGATGTAATCCTTGAAAGCGGCGCTCGTGGCCGTGCTTCTGTTCCCTCCGGCGCATCCACCGGTGTGAACGAGGCTCTCGAACTCCGTGACGGCGACAAGAGCCGTTACATGGGCAAAGGTGTCCTCAAGGCTGTCGCCAACGTAAACGGCCCCATCGCTGAAGCCCTCAAGGGTATGAGCGCCCTCGACCAGATTGCCATCGACGAGGCTATGCTCAAGCTCGACGGCACCGATACCAAGTCTAACCTCGGCGCAAACGCCATCCTCGGCGTTTCCCTCGCTGTTGCCAAGGCTGCTGCCGACTACCTCGACCTTCCCCTCTACAAATACATCGGTGGTTGCAACACCTATGTGCTTCCCGTTCCCATGATGAACATCATCAACGGCGGCGCACACTCTGACGCTCCCATCTGCTTCCAGGAATTCATGATCCGTCCTATCGGTGCTACCTCCTTCCACGAAGGTATCCGTATGGGCACCGAGGTTTTCCACAACCTCAAGAAGGTTCTCAAGGAACGCAACCTCTCTACCGCTGTCGGTGACGAAGGTGGTTTCGCTCCCAACCTCGACGGCACCGAAGATGCCCTCCAGGTAATCATCAAGGCTATCGAGCTCGCAGGCTATGTCCCCGGGAAGGACGTTACCATCGGTCTCGACTGCGCTTCCTCCGAGTTCTACAAGGATGGCGTTTACGACTACACTTGGAAGCAGGGTGCTGACGCTCCCAAGCTGACTTCCGAGCAGCAGGCTGCTTTCCTCAAGGATCTCGTGGAAAAATACCCCATCGACTCCATCGAGGACGGTATGGCAGAGAACGACTGGGAAGGCTGGAAGATTCTGACCGACCTCATCGGCAACCGTTGCCAGCTCGTCGGCGACGACCTGTTCGTTACCAACGTCAAGTACCTCAAGCGTGGTATCGAGGAAGGCTGCGCCAACTCAATCCTCGTGAAGGTTAACCAGATCGGTTCCCTCACCGAGACCCTCCGCGCCGTTGAGCTCGCTCAGCGTAACGGCTACACAGCTGTCATCTCCCACCGTTCCGGTGAGACCGAAGACGCTACCATCGCCGACATCGCTGTTGCCACCAACGCCGGACAGATCAAGACCGGTTCCGCTTCCCGTTCCGACCGTATGGCCAAGTACAACCAGCTCCTCCGTATCGAAGAGGAACTTGGTGCTGCCGCCGCTTACGGTTACGGCAAGAAGACCAAGCGTCCTGAATAATTCAGAAATGCCGGATAGGACAGTCCCGCTTCGGGGCTGATTCCCTGCTGCCAACAATAGCCGCCCTGGCATCCCTATCGGGAAGCCGGGGCGGTTCCTCTATATTGTGATGCCGCCCTGAACAAAGATGATGTCCCCGAGGTTTCTTATATAGAGAAGGAAACCGACACCGATGTCCGGTGGCGTAGGTCTTCCGAAAAAAGATAATGATGTTGATAAGCAAGATTACTTCGCGTATGCCATTGGGCAAAGCTGTTTCAATTTTCTTCGCTGGAGCCGTATTGTTTGTTGTCCCGGTGTCAGCGCAGGATGCTCCGGTCCCTGAGGCCGGCACATGGTATCGTCTGGTGACGATGTATAACGGCACAGACGCACGCCTCGGCCGTTGTATACAATATTTCCCCGAAGGGTCTGCCCATAGCGGTATGATATGGTCGGCCGACCCGGTGGATGCTTCGGATCCGGCATATGACTACCAGTTTTGGCGATTCGAGGCCGCCCCTGACAACCCGAAAATATACGCCTTGGTCTGCAAGGGTGTGCCGGATGGGTATCTGAGCGCGGATCCAACTTCATTCTCTCCCGAAGGACGCTGGTTGTATATCGCAACTCCGGCGACAGAGACCCCGACCGACAAATATGAGTTTGAGCTTGGCGGACTCCGTTCGGGGGTAGACGCGGATTCCGGGGAGGTTTATTCCGACATTTTTACTGATGAGGATAAGGTAGGGCAATACAAATACATTAATTGTGCAGGCGAAGACCAGGATTACGCAATAAACGTTGGCCGAGCCACAGCGCTCTATGATACTAATGAATGGGTGTTTCGTCTCTCGCCCCACCAGCAGGTGTCCGGAGTGACCACAGTGTCGGCTGATACCGCTGACTCATCCGACCAGGCTACGCACGCCATTTACGATTTGTTTGGCCGGCAGGTTGCCAACCCTGACCATGGGATATACATTGTCGATGGTCGTAAAATGGTGTTCTGAAAAATAGGAGTGGCGAATCCGTTTTTATTTGGCCATATTTCTTATAAAATATAGTGCGGTCACAATAATGTGGATTTTGATGTCTGCAGGCGCGTTCCGGTATAAGAATGCGCCTGTAGCCGTGTATGACCTTGGCGATGTCTTATGGAGATAGAATTTTAACATTCGTTGAAGTGGCTGAAATTCAGTGAATGGCGCTGGATATGCCGTAAAAACGTGTTTTTGGGCATAAATTTCTTGCCTGAAAATTTGGAGGATTCGTGGAAAGTGCCTAACTTTGCACTCGCTTTTGGGACGGAGGTCCCGCCGAGACCCCGGCCGGGGTTTCAGTAACGATTGAAACGAAGGCCACAGGCTACGAGACGCAAGCCGGCCGCCACGAAAAAAAAAAAGTTCAAAATTTTTCCTCGAAAAATTTGGCGGTTTGAAAAAGAGTTCGTAACTTTGCAAAGTTTTTCGGCGGCTCCGGAACGGAGGCCAACCCGAACGAGCACATTGAAAGATTTACAATAGACATTAAGAGTAGTACAAGAGCTAAAGAAGCACTTAGTCAATTCTCCAAACCCTGGCCGGGTCAACAAGAAGGCTTTTCCGAGTCCGTCCTGATTTCGAAAGAAAGAAGAACAAGATAACAACAACGAAGAGTTTGATCCTGGCTCAGGATGAACGCTAGCGACAGGCTT
>URLF01000058.1 GCA_900548705.1 uncultured Porphyromonadaceae bacterium
CTGAAGCCATTGAAACCACACCTGCCAGACAAAGAGCTGAGAGTAAAAGTTTCTTCATACGGTTGTGATTTGTTAAATTTAAGATTGTCAGATTATGAATTTTCAGGGATTTCAAGGTTATTTTCATTGTTGGCCTTGAAATGGACGGTAAAATTACTGCAAAATTTTAATATTGCATAACTTTCCGCAGTGTTTAACAACATATTTTGGGTTAAAAAAATGTTACATACTTTGACGAGTTGACGGGATGTCCACAAGTGTGGTGTTATAGGACAATATTCTGGAATATATGGCCAATTGGTATGCTTGCCACGGCCGTCCAAAATGACTAATTTTGCAACCTGAATCAGAACACGCGATGAATGACGTGCGTTTATAGTATACGATTCACCTATTTAATATATGAGAGAGAATTCTACAAGACTGCGTATGGCGGTCCTGCTGTTGGCTGTTATGGTTGCCTGCTGGGTGGTTCC
Organism: uncultured Porphyromonadaceae bacterium; assembly: GCA_900548705.1. Classification (GTDB taxonomy): domain Bacteria; phylum Bacteroidota; class Bacteroidia; order Bacteroidales; family Muribaculaceae; genus UBA7173. The sequence goes on from URLF01000058.1 coordinate 477, forward strand.
CGGCCGGGCGGCAGCCCAGATTGTGGAGGTGCCATCAGAGCAACGTATCAATACCGACTCCCTCAAACGCGCTTTCGCCGACCAGCACTATTATTTCGGGCTTTACAAGGACAATTATTTCATCTTCGGTCCACCGGTCAACAAAAAGCCCGACAAGACCAACACAAACATAAAATTCCAGATTTCCATCGCCCAGAAGCTTACCAAGTCGACATTGCCTTGGGGGACATACCTCTATCTGTTCTATACCCAGAAGGTGTTCTGGAATGTGCTGGAGAATTCGATGCCGATGACCGACCTCAATTTCAATCCGGGAATCGGCCTCACAAAGCCCTTGTTTGTCAAAGACCGGTTCATCGGTAAGTTCAGCCTCATCCTGGAGCATGAGAGCAATGGCCGAGACGGAGAGGAAAGCCGGTCATGGAACAAGGTGAGCTTCAGCGGCAGCATAATGGTGGATCCAAATTTCGTTGTGTCCGGCAAGTTCTGGATTCCGATCATCGACGGGGTCAACAACCGTGACATCCTTAAATATTGCGGCATATACCAGGTAGGGTGGCAGTTCCAGTCATCTAACCGCAAACTGTCGCTGGGAGTCACCCTGACACGACGTGCCAAAGGATGGTTCAACTATAACACATGTATCGAGGCCGCATGGCGATGGTCCACCCAGTCAAACCAATATCTGTTCATGCAGTTTTACAATGGTTACGGCGAAGGGCTGCTCGCTTACAAGACCTATTCCTCACACATAAGGGTTGGAATTGTCATCAAGCCCACTCTTTTCTCTGAGTTCTGAGCCCGAAAACCTGTGTCTGTCATCTCTGTCCGGAATTTGTTCAAGCCAGATTCCGGATTTTTTTCTTCTCACATGAGAGAAACGGTTTTGTAACACAAACTCCGGATATGCATGCTTAAAAACATATTGCAATCTCCTTTATAAAACTTAAAATATATAAATACGGGCTTGAAAAATTGAATTGATGTAAACAATGGATTGCAGATAAAAAAGGTAGTGTGAGGCTAAATGTTTGACAGACAGCAATGTGTGGGGTGATAAAAATGGTGTTACACGCAAAGAAAGTATAATGTAACAATAATGTAAAATTGTATGTTATGTTTAAATTACTGTGAATCAGTTTATTATGGTGAAATAAAAATATTTTTGAAAAATTATGAAAAAAATCACCTGAAAAATTTGGAAATTCAGAAAATGTCACTACCTTTGCGTTGTAGTCACAAAGTTGTTACAAAACAAACCCGAACATAAACTTCAACTATTACAATTATGAGTCAGAATTTCCAAACCAAGCTTTTAGATATTCAGAGCAATCTTCTGAATTTCGCTTACCTGCTCACCTCAAACCGCGACGATGCGTATGACCTTCTTCAGGACACGACCCTCAAGGCTCTTGACAACGAAGACAAGTATGTCGAGAATGTGAATTTCAAAGGATGGGTGTTCACCATCATGCGCAACATCTTCATCAACAACTACCGCAAAGTAGTCCGTTCGGCCACCATCATCGACCAGACCGAAGATCTCTATCATCTCAATCTTCCCCAGGAATCCGGACTGGATACCCCCGAGGGAACCGTGGCAGCCGGCGAAATCTCCGCAGCCATCAACTCCTTCTCAGATGAGTATCGTGTACCGTTCACCATGCATGTGGCCGGTTACAAATACAACGAAATCGCCGAGAAGATGAATCTTCCCCTCGGCACTGTCAAGAGCCGCATCTTTTTTGCCCGCAAGCGTCTCCAGGAGATGCTCAAGGACTACCGCTGACCTCTTGCGGGCCATTCGCCCGAGACATAATTTACTCTGCTCTACTCATGCAGCTCATAATTGTAAAAGACAACTACGCGGCGGGCTGAGCAGCCCGGAGCAACACCGCACGGCGGCGCGCCATCCCCGACAGGGCCGGCGCGCCGCTCCGCTTTAAGGGAGAAGGGAATAATGGAGGGATGGGGAGGACTTTGGGAAAACTGGGAGTTATGGGAGTTTTGGGAAATTTGGGAGGATGGGGAAAACCCAACGATTCCGAAGGAATCCAATCTATGGCCGAACACAACCGTGGGTTACCGCTTCGTGCCAGCCCCACAAGGGGGCTTCGCACTCGCGCCAACCCACGGCTATTCAGATAAAGGATTCCTTCGGAATCGTTGGGATTTCCTAATTATTCCAATTCTCCCAATCCTCCCAAATTTCCCAATCTTCCCATAACTCCCAATCTTCCGGGAAATTCCGGGAAAAGATCAGAGGTTGGGGTTAATCTTCGACCACTCAGAGATGGGAGGAATGATGCCGAGGGAGATAACCTCGTCACGGAGCTTGCAGAGATGGTGGTAGCTCTGGTCAAGTTCCTTGTGTTCCTCCGGAGTACCTTTGACAGGAGCGACAGTGACGCCGTTCTTGTCTACGGTGGTCTCCATTGCCATCATGATGTGATTGTACTCGCCATTGTTGACATAAGTGCCGACAGGCCAGGTGAAGGAAGGTCCACCCATTGCTGCGGCAACCATCTCGATCGAGAGGTAAGCCGGGCTCTGGAACGATGAACGTCCGCGGAGGTCGATGATGTTCTTACCACCCTGCACGACACGCTGGCGGATTTCTTCCCAGGCCTGCTGGGGAAGAGCCTTGGTGCCGATAAGCTCAGACAGGGGCTGGCCGGCGACAGTGGTGGTGGAGGCGAAGACTGCCATCTGCTCGCCGTGTCCGCCGTATGTGCGGGAGTTCTGGATCTGGTCGGCAGGGATGTGGAAATACTTGGCCAGCTCGGAACGCAGACGTGTCGAGTCGAGAGCTGCGAGTGTGGATACCTGAGAAGGTTTCAGGCCGGAATAGATAAGGGTAACAAGTCCGGTGATGTCAGCGGGGTTGAATACCACCACGACATGTTTCACATCAGGGCAATAAGCCTTGATGTCCTTGCCGAGTTGTTCGGCGATTTCGGAATTGCCACGGAGAAGGTCTTCGCGGGTCATGCCGGCCTTACGGGCGGCTCCACCCGACGACACGATATATTTCGCTCCGGTGAAAGCTTCTTTTATGTCAGAGGTGAAGGTGAGGTTGAGACCTTTGAAACCGCAATGGGCGATTTCCTCGGCGACCCCTTCCAGACCGGGAGCATATGTGTCGTAAATGCAGATGTTGGGGGTAAGACGCATCATAGCTGCTGTCTGGGCTATGTTGGAGCCGATCATACCGGCTGCCCCGACAATCACAAGTTTTTCATCAGTCAGAAAGTCCATATGTATGTTGATTAAAGATTTCATAGGGTAAACAAATAAAGTCGCAAAAAGTTAAGTCGGAACAGAAATTTTGACGGGAAGAAAAAAAGAAGTAATTTTACGGGCTTGAATCGGCCCGAGGGATACTTCCGGGGTCGGTCGGCTGAAAACAACAAGTTTTGACCATGAATTTCCACAGACTGATTCTTATTTCGGGAGCGACATTCGCTGCCGTAGCCGTTTCGGCCACAGAACCTGGCGGCTATTACTCTTCCTGCGAGGGAAAGACCGGAAAGGCCCTGCTCCAGCAGCTGCAGACCGTCATCGATGACCATACGGTTGTCGGTTACAAGAACCTGTATGATGTTTATGACGACTCCGACCGTCATCCCGACGGCACCATCTGGGACATGTATTCCACAAAGGAATGGGGCAAAAGCTTCAACTCGGTGAAATGCGGCAACTACTCCGTCGTGGGTGACTGCATAAACAAGGAGCATTCCTTCCCCAAAAGCTGGTTCAACGACAAATCGCCGATGATGTCTGACGCTTTCCATATCTATCCCACCGACGGAAAGGTCAACGGACAGCGCAGCAACTTCCCCTACGGGGAGTGTGCCAACGGCACCTACCTCCCCTCGCGCGGCAACATCCATCCTCTGGGAAAACTCGGGTCATCGACATTCCCCGGATATTCCGGCACGGTGTTCGAGCCTGACGACCAGTACAAGGGGGATTTCGCCCGCTCATATTTCTATATGGCCGCCCGCTACAACTCCAACATATCAACCTGGAACAGCCCCATGCTCGCGGGAAACAACTACCCCTGTTTCTCCTCATGGGCGGTGAACCTGCTGCTGAAATGGCACCGTCAGGACCCTGTCAGCGACAAGGAAACAGTCCGCAACGACGCGGTGTATGGCCATCAGCACAACCGCAACCCCTTCATCGACCATCCTGAGCTTGTCGAATATATCTGGGGCGACAAGGTGGGACAGCCCTGGAGCCTGTCGCTCGGGAGCGAACCCAAGTTCATTACTCCGGTAGACAACTCCACCATCGACCTCGGGCTTACCGCCGTGAATGTCTCCAAGTCGACCGTTGTGACCGTCACCGGTGTTAACCTCACCGGCAACGCATCGGTGTCTGTCTCCGGAGCGGGATTCTCCGCCACCCCCTCATCCCTCGATTACAACGCCATCAACGGCCAGGGAGCTGCGCTGACCATCAGCTATGACAGCTCTGTCGCCGGAAAGGGTAACGGCAAGGCTGTGATTACCTCCGGCGACGCCACCGTGACCATCAACCTCCTCGCTGAGGCGGTCAGCGGACTGCCGGTGCTTCCCGCCACATATGTCTCCTCCGACGCTTTCACCGCCAACTGGGTGAACATCGACGGCGCGGGAGCGCGTTACACCCTTGACGTGCGCCGCGACAACGCTTCAATGACCGGGTATCCCTGTCAGGTGGATGCCGCCGCCGGCAGCTACCGTGTAGACGGACTCGAACCGGAGACCACATACACCTACACCGTGTCTAACTCCACGCTGACATCCGATGTGGTCAGCGTCACCACTTCGGCCCCTGTCCCCTCTGTCACATTCCTTTATGACGGAGAGCTGACCTTCTCCGCCGTTACCGGCGAACCGTCCGAAGCCGCCGAGGTAATCGCTGAAATCGACAACATCCCCGGGGATGTCACCATTTCAGTTTCCGCTCCCTTCCAGGTTTCGCTCAACAAGCAGGAGTGGGGCCAGAGCGTCATACTCTCCCCGGGAGCCGACCGCTTCTATATGCGTCTTTACTCGGCCAATGACGGAGATTTCTCCACCTCGATTGTCGCTTCCGCCGACGGCTTCTTCTATGACGACGTTGAGGTTGACGGCACAGTGACCCCCATAGGCGCGTCATTCGTCGAGGATTTCGAGAAAAAGATTCCAGAGGGACAAGGCAACGGCTACGGCGCGCTGACCTATGAGGGCAACGCCTCCACATGGTCAACCGATCAGGTTTACTTTGAATACGCCGGGGCAAACTCCTATCCCCACACCGGCAACCAGGCTGTCCGTTTCAACAAGTCGGGCAACCGTCATATCACCATGCTGAAAGACAAGGCCAACGGTATGGGCACTGTCCGCTTCTGGGCACGTCCCTGGGGCAAGGATGCCGCCGACTGCACCTTCGCTATCTCAGTCTCGGCCGACCATGGCACCAAATGGGATAAGGTTGGAGATGTGACTGTCAAGGCCAACGGGGGCGCGGACAACGTTTACGCCGAATACACCCTGGCTGTCAACCGTACAGGTTCGCTCCGTCTGAAGGTTGAGCAGACCGGCGGTGCCCGCTGCATGCTCGATGACCTCTCAATCTCTGACCATTCCACCTCAGGCATTCAGCTCACCCCCGAGGGACACGCTTACCACAGCTGGGATGCTTACTGCCTTAACGGAATGCTGGTAATCGAGAACAGCGACGCGGCCAACCTCTTCTCGGTCTACGCCATCGATGGCCGCGAGGTGTTCACCGGCAAGGTTCCCGGCTCATCGCTGTCGCTGGCTCTCCCCGCCGGGCTTTACATCGTCAATGTCAGCGATTTCTCACGCCGCGTACTCGTGAAGTAATATCCATAGGATGAACAGGAAAGATTTCGAGATAATGGCTCCAGTGGGGAGCTACGAGAGTCTCCGGTCGGCAATCAACGCCGGGGCAGACGCCGTTTATTTCGGTGTCGAGGGGCTGAACATGCGTTCACGCTCCAGCGTCAACTTCACCCTCGACGACCTGCGCCGCATATCTGAGATATGCGACGAGAACGGGGTCAAATCATATCTGACGGTCAACACCATAATATATGACGAGGATATGGAGAAGATGCGCTCCATCATCGACGCGGTGGCTGGTTCGGGAATCTCGGCCATCATCGCGTCAGACATGGCCGCGATACTTTACGCCCGCTCAAAGGGGGTGGAGGTGCATATCTCCACCCAGCTCAGCGTCTCCAACACCGAGACCCTGCGCTATTACGCGCAGTTCGCTGACGTGGTGGTGCTTGCCCGAGAGCTGAACCTCGACCAGGTGAGGGCCATCCACGAAGCCATCATACGCGACGACATCCGTGGCCCCCGTGGGGAGCTGGTCAGGATAGAGATGTTCTGTCACGGGGCGTTATGCATGGCTGTCTCCGGAAAATGCTACCTGAGTCTGCATCAGATGAACTCCTCGGCCAATCGGGGAGCCTGCACCCAGATCTGCCGACGGGGCTACACTGTCACCGACCGAGAGACCGGCGACCAGCTCGACATCGAGAACAAATACATAATGTCGCCCAAAGACCTCCGCACGATTCATTTCCTGAACAAGATGGTCGACGCGGGGGTGAGGGTCTTCAAAATCGAAGGACGCGCCCGCGGGCCGGAGTATGTTGATATCGCCGTGCGCAGTTACAGCGAGGCGCTCCAGGCCCTCTGCGACGGGAGCTATACCGACGAGCGCATCGCCGGATGGGAACATGAGCTGTCAAAAATCTTCAACCGTGGATTCTGGGACGGCTATTATCTCGGCCAGCGTCTCGGGGAGTGGTCGAGCAAATACGGCTCGTCGGCCACCCGTGTCAAGGAGTATCGCGCCAAAGGTGTACGTTATTTCTCGAAACTCGGTGTGGCGGAGTTCTACATGGAGGCCGGGGAGCTGCATCCCGGCGACGAGGTGGTGATCACCGGGCCTACCACCGGCACCCTGATTCTCACCCTCGATGAAATCCGTGTCGACCTCAAGCCTGTCGACACCGTCCGCAAAGGTCAGTCATTCTCGATAGCCGTTCCCTCCAAAATCCGTCCCTCCGACAAACTCTATTTCTGGCGTCCGGTCGACTGAGGGGGATGACACAGCTCTCTGTCAGGTCTCGGATGTTTTACTAAAACCGACTTATCAAAACGCACAATATGCTTTCAGATAGCGTGTTGTGCGTTTTATATGTTTACCGGTTTTTTTACCCGGTATTGCAACCGGGCTGTCACACATATTAATTTTGCAAATGTTTAGTCCCGGCGATCGATTCCGGGCAACCAACGTTTACCACCCTGAATACCATGAACGATATTTCACGAATCCTTTTGTCTTGTTTTGCTGCCTGCCTTCTCCTTGGCGGAGGAGGGGGCTTTACGATGTCGGCCCAGTGGGCGCGGGTGCTGACAACTTCCGGCGACAGGATGCAGTCTCTGGAAGCCTCGTCGGTTAGGGCCTACGGAGATTCGACAGATGACGCGATACTGCTGCGTCCCTCCGACCCCTGCCAGGAGATTGACGGCTTTGGCTACGCGCTCACCTATTCATCCTGTTACAACCTGCTAAGGATGCCGGAAGAGGCGCGGGATGAATTGCTGACAAAGACATTTTCCCCCACAGAGGGCCACGGGGTCTCATATGTCAGGATTTCCCTGGGATGCAACGACTTCTCAAGTGACGAGTATTCCCTCTGTGACTGTCACGACGAAGGGGAGACTGACCTTCTGCGCCATTTCTCGCTTCATTCCGATGAGACCGATTATATAATCCCCGTGCTGAAAAGGATAATCGCCATCAATCCCTCACTCAAAATCATCGCCGCTCCCTGGACCCCTCCCAGATGGATGAAATACCATGAGGAGAGGGGGGAATCCCCCGACAGCGAGGGGACGGGTGACTGGACAGGTGGCCGTCTGCGTCCCAAATATTACGGGATCTACGGAGAGTATTTTGTGAGGTTCATACAGACCATGGCTGACAACGGAGTGAGAATCCACGCCGTCTCACCCCAGAATGAGCCGTTGAACTGGGGAAACTCCGCCTCGCTCTACATGCCTTACACGGATATGGCCGACTTTGTGAGCCAAGGGCTGGCTCCGGCTCTGAAACATGCCGGACTCCGCACTAAGATTTACATATACGACCATAATTATGACTATGACGAGAGCAAGGGGCTAAATCAGCGCCATTATCCCCTGCTGGCCTATCAGCGGATGGGGAGTGGTTTCGACGGAGAGGAGCTTGTGGCCGGAGCCTGTTATCATGATTATGGCGGCAGGATTGACGACATCAAGGAGGATGTGGTCTGGGGAGACCGCCAGGACAAGGAGCTGATTTTTTCCGAGGCCTCGATAGGGGAATGGAATGATGGCCGCAATCTATGGTCACGTCTGGCATACGAGATGGACGAGCTGGTTATCTCCACATTGCTGAACCGTTTCAAAGCCTCCCTTGTCTGGAATTTCATGCTCGACACCAACAAGTCGCCATACCGTCCCAATGGCTGTTCGACATGCTATGGGGCGATTGACCTCAACGCGTCAGATCCATCGGATTATACCCTGAATTCCCACTACTACATAATGGCTCATGCGTCCGACGCGATAAAACCGGGCGCAAAGCGTGTTGACACGGAGGGCTGGTGGGCCAACAACCTGAGTTATGCCGCGTTTGTCAATCCCGATAACACCACCGCCATACTCCTTTCCAATCAGGATGACACGGATATGGATGTGAAGGTTCATTCCAACGGTAATACATATCTGATGAAAGTGCCACGCCGAGGAGTAGTGTCGGCACGTATGGATCTTAAGACCCCGGATGTCTCGGCCGCCCTCCAGACTGTATGTGACAGTGCGGGAGCCGCAGACAATCCCCTCTATGACCTCTCGGGGCGTCCTGTGGCGAATCCTGTGACAGGAGAGATATATGTGACATCCTCAGGCGGGAAAGTCAGATACATGGCTGAACCTGGCGACCTCTGAAAAAGCGACAGAATAGCTGACAACAAGATAAAACCTAACATAACCTGACCAGACCCGGTCAGAAATCATAACCCAAACCAATCACTAATCCTGTATGAGAAAACTTTACCTGTTTCTGACGATTTTCACTTTTGTCTTTGCCGGGGTCAGGGCCCAGGATTTGTCCGTCGAGCCATATTCGGGAGACTTGTACCTTATCGGCCAGACTCTCGATTCCCCATGGAATCCGTCGGATGCCCCTGTCCTTGAGCAGACTGCCGAAGGGGTCTACTCTCTTAAAAATGTCATCCTGTGGAAAGATGACGACGAGAATGTGACATTCCATTTCCTGACAGCCCGCGACTGGGAGCAGTCCCGCTGGATTGCTTCTGAATGGGATGAGGACGTCAATGACGGCAAGAAGGGAAACCTTGTCAGCTTCACTCCCGGCTCGGGAGAGGCTGAAAACGGTTTCCGGGTGCGTCGCGGCGTTTATGATGTGACTGTCGATTTCATCAGCTCCACTGTATTGCTGGTTCCTGTCGACGACTATGCCAGGAGAGACGATGAGTTCAAGATGTCCTTCTGGGAAGGACCTATCAACGAGGCCTTGCGTGGCGATCGGCTGCAGGCCGACGATATCCCGTTCAGTTTTGTCGGACAACGCGAAGGCTGTCTTTACTATAAGATTGATGTGGCCGACGAAATCGAGGCCCTCACCTATGTCAGCCAGTGTTGGTTTGGAGGACGCGGGTCTTTTGACCGTTTCAGCCGTGGGGCGGATGGAAAATATGAGCGCGAAACCACCGCTCTCGCCGACGGGGAGTTCCATACCTACCTGTTCGATGTCCATACTTCGGATGTGTTCGTACCGCTGAAAACGGAGTTCTGGTGTGACAATTCCCGTATGGAGGTAGGTATGAATGTCAAATCAATCTATCTCCGATACGATTTGTCGGGCGATACCTTCGGGGAGGGTTCCACCCCCCTGGCATTGCTGTTCTCATCGACCGGCGATGTCGACTATGATGCGCCTGAGCAGCGTCCCCTCAACTCCGACCTCTACTCACTTACCCTTTCCGAAGGGTCGTTATATGAATCATTGCGCCGTACACGCCAGGATGACATAGAGGTGCAGTTTGTGCGTCACAGCTCTGCCGAATGGGGCTATGTGATAAATCTCGGACGAGAGATAACTACGACTCAGGCCGAGAAATTCGTGTTCAATGTGAACGGGCATCCTGTCAACGTGGGTTTTGACATGACGACTGTCAATACCCTTGTTCCCGCAGGGGGAGATGGCCGTCTCGCCGAGGGGCTGACATTCAGCCGCATCATTCTGATGGTATCAGGCAGAGATTATGACCAGTATGCCCTGTATCTTTCAAAAGACGGTTCTTACCCTGATGGTTACGAGGCTCATTCGGCCAATCCCCAGCTTAAAATCTGGACCAACAATGACGCGAGCTGGTCATCGTTGTACAACAATTCGGCCATACCTCCGACACATACCGAGGGAACGGTGAAGTATTATGAATTCACCCCAGTGAAGTCGGGAAGTGATACCTCCACGAACCTGTATTACTTGGAGTTCCCAGGGGGAGTCACTATACACCGGGCCGGATGGGATGGCAACCGCCATGATCAGTTCAATATCATCGATCAGGATGGCTATGACATCTCGAATCCCTATCGCGGGTCACAATACATCTATCCTGACAACTGGTGGTGCTGCAATCCTAATCTTGTCGATGAGGATGGAGAGCGGGAATATCTCGGGGTGAAGTTCAAGGCAATCCCCCAGCTTCCGTCGCGTGTGGATCTCTCGTTCAATCTCCCCGAGGGACAGGATGAGGTGACGATTTATGGCATAACTCTGTTCAAGATTATCGGACGCGTGTTCTCGGTTTATACCGAAGGTGAACGATACAGCAACTTATATTACATTTATGTCCACACCACTCCTGGAGATGCCGCAGGAACGGTGGATGCCTCTTCACGGGCATTGGCCCTGGCGGAGAAGACCTCTCCCATATTGTTGCGAGTGAAGGACGTGGCGGTAGCCGGGTCTCCTGAGGCGTTCGATTCGGCCAAAGACAGTCCTTCCCCCTCGATATATTCCTCTGTGGGGCTGAAAGAGTTCGTTCCTATGTCTGGAAGTAGCTTTAATGATCCCGGTTTCTCTTCGTCTGACCGATATTATCATCTGTCATTGTCTGACATCAGGCTCGACAACAATGAAGATCTCAATTATGTATTGGAGACACCGACTCTCAGGTTCCGTCCCGGAAACAAACAGGCGATGGAGTTTGTCAGCGTTACCGGTTCTCAACGCTGGAGCGCGCCGGGAAGCGACGATGAGCTCCGTGCCAACAAATGGAGCAATTATTATTCGGGTTATTTCTCCCGTGATCGTTCGCTGGTGGTGCAACGCCCCGGGGCGGAATATTACAAGGTGGTGCTCGCCACCAACCCCGATCAGGTACGTTTCCAGATAATGTCTGATGACATATCCTTGCTGTCACGTCCGGAGATGGATTACCGTTCTATCCTGGATGAAGGTCATGACATTGCCGATGATCTTATTTATCCTGTGACGGATTTGTCTACCATCATAGTGTGGCGCAAAGGATACACGATAGATTACACCCTTGACTTCATTGGTGAGGATGGTAATGTCTACGCCACAAAAGTGCTGTCGTTCGATTCTATGCCCGAGGGAAGGGCTCTTCCCGACGTGGAGGCGTTCTACGCTCCCGGCGAGACAGCCATTGAGGTTGAGCTGGGTAAATATTTCGTCAATCCAGACAAGGCGGTGTCTGTGCGCGGGACAGCCCGCTATATCCCGGTTTCCGGAGGTGAAGATGCCGCTTATGTGAAGAGTGCCGTGACAGGCATAGGACTTGAATATGAGGTTCCTGTGTTCGAGAATTTCACAGCATTGCCCGACACTCCGGTGGAATACGCGTGGGGAACAACTTACACATCCGCGCTTGCATGGAATACCGATGGGTCTGATTTCCCGCGCCATTATGAGGTATGGCAGTATGACCTAACAGGGATTTCCGACAAGGAGAACCACCTGCCGGCCGCCCCATCTAAGCTTTCGGATGGAGAATCAGACCATATCCGTCATGATGCCTCTGATGCCCAGATTTCGGGTGAGACCACATCATACACCCTGGGGGCTGCGACCATAAATGATGCCACTCCTCTTCTGCAAGGTGAGGAAATCAATGGAAGCAAGACCGTCACAATCGGTTATCGCGGACGTGCTGTCTACAATTACGCTGTCCCGGAGGAAAGTGTGATGAGGAATGACACGAGAACCGCATTCAGCTATGCCTCTCTTCCGGAAGGATTTGTGGCAAGACCCATCACTTCACACGGAGATACTTTGACCGATCATGCATACACCTCTGCGAGATTCAGCGAGGCCAAGGTCTCTGAAGTTGAGAGTGTCTTTGATACCCGCGAAGATAGCCCGGTGGAATATTTCAATCTTCAGGGAGTCAAGGTGGACAAACCTGTAAGCGGCATATATATCCGCTGTCACGGTGGTAAAGCGGAGAAGATATTGATATTCTGAAGACTCCTTATCGCTGAGAAACCAGGGAAAGTTCATAAAAAGAGATAGTTTAGAAATTAGTTAGGTTTGACCGGATCTGTGGAGACAGACAACCGGTTATGAGCGGGGAGCGGGTTTATGGGTCTCCCTGGTTGCCAGGGAAAGCCTGCTTCCTGCTCATTTTATAAATTTACCAGTGTCTCTTATGAAACGGACTTTACCTGGTGATAATTCCAAGACATAATTTAGGACAGTTACTTAACAGACAAAAGAATCATAAATCTAACTAAGCAACCATGAATAAAATTCTGATGACAGCCCTCATCGCGGCGGCAATGACCAGCGCTGTGTCGGCTCAGGAGCTTTCACAGACACTTTATTTCGACTTCGGTTCGATAACCGCCTCACAGGGAACTGTCACCAAAGGGGTTGACGGCAACGGCCATTACTGGAACAACATCACCAACAATGAGTCGGGCAACAAATATGCCGCCAAGGGTACTGTATATGGCAATCTTGTCAATGCCGACAACCTGGCGACAGGTTTCTCCGTGACCCTCAACAGCCGTTTCTCGACAAACGGGAAGAGTGGAGGAGGTGGTCTGCTTGAGCCTTCCGCCGAGCTGTTGGGCGATATGGCTGTGGCGACGGCCACCGAGGATTATTTCTTCATCGAATCCTCTGAGAACAACAGCAATTTCACCATCGCCGGACTTGACCCGCAGAAATGCTACCGTTTCCATATCTTCGCTTCCCGCAGAGCCTCCGATACCCGTATCGGGACATACCGAATGGAGGGAATCAACAAGTTCTCCGGCGACCTGCAGCTTGCCGGGACGGGCATAGGACATGACGGGGAGAACCAGAACACCGACAAGATTCTTGTCTCGGATTATGTGTTCCCCGATGACAACGGAGAGATTCTTTTCACCGTCTCGCGCAATACAGGGGCATACATCGCTCTGAACGCGATGAAGATGGAGGAGTTTACCGGCATGCGCCGTCCCGACGCGCCGGTAACCATGGCTTCGGCTCTTCTCAAAGGCTCGGCTGCCGAGAACGGTGAGTCGGTCGAGATGAGACTGATTTCCCCCGATGGCAAGAACAGCGGGGTCTTCGAGTGCTTCACAATGCTGAAACCGGGCAGTTTCCATATCGAGGGTGTCTCGACCGAGGATGCTCCGCTCAGCTATGGGGTGACCGAAGAAGGGAAACTTGTGGAGAACTCCGATGAGGAGTATCAGGTCGGTGGTGAACAGCTGTCGATTGTCCGTGTGGATTTTCCGGAGGGTGTTCTTACTGTGACCCCCATCACCGCCTGCTCGATGACCGGAAGCGCCGTCCATGGCTGGAGCACATCCAATGTCGAGAATCTGCCCTATGTCGGTGACGGGGTGTGGAGCGGCGAGGTAACCCTCACCAACCGCCCGTCGGTTTCTGACCGCTCACGTTTCAATTTCATCCTCAACAACAGCTGGAACTACAAGATTTCCAAGGTGTCGGGCAGTGAGAACTCTGTCGGTTTCTCCTGGGAGGATTATTCCCTGGCTGACATCTACCTCAATTTCGGCACATACCGCATCACCCTCGACCTGAACCGGATGGTCTACAATATCGAGTCGGTCAACGGTATCGACGACCACCGTATCACTGTCATGGGCTCATCCGTCTCCAACGGACAGGGCGCGACCGACAACCACGGCTACGCCTATATGTTTGACCAGCTTATCGGGGCGCGTCATCAGGATGGCCTTTCCGAGAACCCCTTCTTCATCTCAAGCATCGCTGTCAACGGCAACAACACCATCAACCTGCTCGACCGTTACAGTGAGCTGGTGAATGATTTCAGTCGCTATGTGGTGTTCGGTGTCTCGCTCGGCAACGAGGGAATCCATGGCGCGTCAGACCAGGAGGCTGTCTACAACCAGTTCGCCAACAATATGCAGCTGCTGATTTCCAAGGCCCGCGAGGACGGGATGGTGCCTGTGGTGATGAACAACTACACCCGTGGCGACTTCGAGGAGTCGGATTACGGATATGTGCGCCGTATGAACCTGCTTATCAACAGCTGGGATGTTCCCTCGGTCAACCTCCTCGGGGCAATCGACAACGGTGCGGGCAAATGGGCCGACGGTTTCCAGAACGGCGATGACATCTACCATCCCAACACCGAAGGTCACTCCGAGCTGTTCCACGCCATCACGCCGTCTCTCTTCGACGCTCTCAAAGCCGGGAAGAGCATTCCTGTCCGCAAGACCGGTAACTCTATGATTATCAACCAGCAGGGTAAGGTGGAATTTGTGCCGGAGGATGTCGTTCATCCCTTCGCCCTCGTGGTCAGCCTCAACCAGCTCCCGGAAGGTGAGTTCGTGCGTGTCTCCACCCCGGATGGTGTCGCCACAATATCCATGTCCGGAACCACTGTGACCTATACCTCTCCCGCAGGTGAGACCATCTCGGGGAATGTCGTCAAGGAAAGAAGCGGCGAGTCTCCCCTCTATCTCACCCTCTCGCATTATCATGCACAGGGACGCACCTATCTTTATGCAGGTGAGGAACTGCTCGGGGAACTCCCCGGCAAGGTTGTCCCCGAAAAGGTCACTGTCGCCCCCATATCGGGCAAGCTCGATCTCGCCGAGGTGATGTTCTACCGTTCCGCGCTCAATGCTGACGAGGTGAGCGCCATCTGTGACGGCAAGATGATTCAGTCGAGCCTTGAGGTTTACCTCCCTTTCAGCGACACCACTGATGCCGCCCGCAACGAGGCGCAGGCGATGACCGAGGCCACCGTTCTCGGGGGACAGACCTCCGGCGTGACCGCGCTCCACGGGGAGGAGGAGACCGCACCCTTTCGCGCCTTCGGTCTCGAAGGGCTTCTCAGGGTCTCGG
>URLF01000059.1 GCA_900548705.1 uncultured Porphyromonadaceae bacterium
TACCCTGATGGGAGATTTCCCGCAGGTGGTCGACAATGAGCTGGCCGGTCTCGGGGTCGAGGTTGCCGGTAGGCTCGTCGGCAAGAATCAGTTTCGGCCTGTTGAGCAGGGCGCGGGCGATGACGATTCGCTGCTGTTCGCCGCCTGACAGCTCGTGGGGCATCTTGTAGCTTTTGTTGTGCATACCAACCTGTCGCAACACCTGTTCGATGCGGTCGTCGATTTCCACACGGTCGCGCCATCCGGTGGCATCAAGCACGAACCGGAGGTTGTCGTAGGCCGTGCGGTCGGTGAGCAGCTGGAAATCCTGGAATACGATTCCGATGTTGCGTCGCAGGGCGGGGATTTCTTTCCGTTTTATTCCGACAAGCTGGGTGCCCATCACTTCGGCGTTTCCCGTGAAGAGGGGTATCTCGGCGTAAATGGATTTCATCAGGCTCGACTTGCCGCTACCCACGCGTCCGATGAGATAGGCGAACTCACCCTCCTCGAGCGAGAAGCTCACATGTTTCAGCACGACAAGCTCCTTGCGCAGGATTTCGACGTCGGAATATTTAAGTATGCTCATTTCTTTTCTATGGTTGTTGATAGGGCCGCCAGCCGTTGCGTCAGGCCGCCAGCTTTGTCTGCAAAATTACACCATATCATACATTACGATGGCGGAGGATGAGAATATTAACAATATTTTAACACTTTTGAATGCCGTGGTGTTGTGTGGTCAGATTTTTCAGTGTAATTTTGCAGTTTGAAAAATCATATAAAACTATATAAGCCCAACACAAGAAATGCAAGTCACACTTGAAAAGACCAACGACCTCGACGCAACCATCAAGGTTGAGGTGGTTGAAGCAGACTACGCAAAGAAGGTTGACAGCGACCTTCGCGAACTTGGCCGCACCCGCCAGATCCCCGGATTCCGCAAAGGCCATGTTTCCATCGAGCATCTCCGCCGCCTGTTTGGCCGCGACGTGAAGAGCCATGTGCTCAATGACGAGGTCTTCAAGGCAGTCATCGAATATCTCCGCGAAAACAAAATCGACATACTCGGCGAACCTCTTCCCAAGAAGGTTGAGGAAATCGACCTGAAGCAGACCGATTACACCTTTGAATATGAGGTGGGTCTGGCTCCCGCCATCGACGTGGAGGTCAACAAGGACATCAAGGTTCCCTTCTACACCATCGAGGTGTCGAAAGAGATGCTTGACGAGCAGGACAAGGCCCTGCGTAATCGTTTCGGCGCACAGATTCCCGGCGAAGAGGTCAATGAGACCGCCCTTGTCAAGGGTGCTATCATGCAGCTTGACGCCGAAGGCAATGTTATGACCTCGGAAGACGCCATCCAGGTCGTTGCCGGCATCGTTTCTCCCCAGCATTTCCAGGACAAGGATGAGGCTGCCAAGTTCCTCGGCAAGAAGGTCGGCGACAAGGTTGTCTTCAACCCTACCAAGGCCGAAGGCGATAACAAGGTCGCCCTCGCTTCGATGCTCAATGTGGAGAAATCCCGCGTTGAAGACCTCACCTCCGATTTCGAGATGGCCATCTCTGAAATCATCGTCCTCAAGCCTGCCGAACTCGGCGAGGAATTCTACAAAGAGGTTTTCGCAGGTAAGGAAATCAAGTCGGAAGAGGAATACTTCGACGGCCTGAAGGAAATCATCGCCCGCGAACTCGCCCCCAACTCCAACTTCAAGTTCAACATGGATGTGCAGAAAGCTCTCGTCGACAAGTTCGGCAACTTCGAGCTTCCCGCCGAGTTCCTCAAGAAGTGGCTCGTTGCCCGCAATCCCGAGCTGACCGCCGAGAAGGCCGACGCTGAATTCGAGTCGATGATTCCCTCCATCAAGTGGGAGCTCATCAAGGGCAAGATCGCCGAGAAGCAGGACATCAAGGTTACCGACGAAGACCTCCTCGGTTTCGCCAAGGCTACCGCCCTGCGTCAGTTCGCCCAGTATGGAATGATGAATATGACCGACGACGTGATCACCGACTACGCAAAGCGTATGCTCGAAGACCGCAAGTTCGCCCGTCAGCTCCATGAGCAGACCGCCGACATGAAGCTCTTCAACGCTCTTCGCGCACTCGTTGACACCGAAGACAAGACTGTCAGCCTCGATGAGTTCAAGAAACTCGTCGGTGCCGAATAATCACGGCGTATAGGGGATTTCCTCCCCATACTCATAGCCGCGGATCCGGGACACCCGGGTCCGCGGTCTGTTTTGTCCTGTGGCCGATAAGTGAAATTTGACATATGGTATGATTTTTTTACCGCAAGATTGTTGACAGACGGGAAAAAATTCGTATCTTTGAATTAGAAAACAAACTACACTTCTAAGGAATATGAATAACGATTTCCGCAATTATGCCGTAAAGCACCTCGGAATGAATTCCCTGGCGCTTGACAAATACATCTCTGCCTCCGACGCGGCCATCCGTTCAAGCTATATCTCACCCACCATCATCGAGGAACGCCAGCTCAATGTGGCCCAGATGGATGTGTTCTCCCGTCTTATGATGGACCGCATCATCTTTCTCGGCACCGATGTCAATGACTACACCGCCAACGTGATACAGGCCCAGCTGCTGTATCTCGATTCTGCCGACCCCGGTAAGGATGTGTCGATTTACATCAACTCTCCCGGCGGGTCGGTGTATGCCGGACTTGGCATTTATGACACCATGCAGTATATATCCAGCGATGTCGCCACCATCTGCACCGGTATGGCCGCCTCGATGGCCGCCGTGCTGCTTGTGAGCGGAACCGCCGGCAAGCGTTTCGCCCTGCGCCATTCGCGCGTCATGATTCATCAGCCGATGGGTGGCGCCCAGGGACAGGCATCCGACATCGAGATTACCGCCCGCGAGATACTCAAGCTGAAAAAGGAGCTTTACCAGATAATAGCCGACCATTCCGGACAACCCATCGAGAAGGTGGAGCGTGATTCCGACCGCGACTACTGGATGACCGCCCAGGAAGCCAAGGACTACGGAATGATCGACGATGTGCTGATCAAGGCTAAACATTGATATGGCAAAGAAGAAAGAAGAGACATGCGCGTTTTGCGGCCGCCCCGGTTCCTCGTCAGAGGTGCTGATACCGTCAGGCATCCAGCCCGGGGTGTATCTCTGCGCCGAATGCGCCGACCAGATTCATCAGCTGTTGGCCGACTACCGCCATCAGGTAGGTTCCGGCCAGTCTACCGGCAGTCTGGGAGGCAATGGAGATTCCGGTCTCGATTTGGCCAAGCTGCCCAAGCCCAAAGAAATCTGTGACTTCCTTGACCAGTATGTGATAGGGCAGGACAGCGCCAAGCGTTACCTTTCTGTCGCGGTCTATAACCATTACAAGCGTCTCGCCCAGGAGAAAGGTGGCGAAGGGGAGCTTGGGGATGTTGACATCGAGAAGAGCAACATCATCCTGGTCGGCCCCACCGGCACCGGCAAGACTCTCCTCGCCAAGACCATCGCGAGGATGCTTGATGTACCCTTCACCATTGTTGACGCGACCGTGCTTACCCAGGCCGGTTATGTCGGCGAGGATATCGAGAGCCTGCTGACACGCTTGCTCCAGGTAGCCGATTATGATGTGGCCAAGGCTCAGCGTGGTATCGTCTTCATCGACGAGATAGACAAGATTGCCCGCAAGGGTGACAATCCGTCGATTACCCGCGACGTTTCCGGCGAGGGTGTGCAGCAGGGACTTCTTAAACTTCTTGAAGGATCGGTGGTGAACGTCCCCCCTCAGGGAGGGCGCAAGCATCCCGAGCAGAAGATGATTCCGGTCGACACCAAAGATATCCTCTTTATCTGCGGAGGGGCTTTCGACGGCATCGAAAGGAAGATTGCCCAGCGTCTCAACACCCATGTCGTCGGTTACTCTACTGATGCCGAACGCCGGAAGATTGACCGCGACAACTATCTGGCGTATGTCGCCCCTCAGGATTTGAAGTCGTTCGGCCTGATTCCTGAAATCATTGGCCGTCTGCCGATTCTTACCCATCTCGATCCTCTCGACCGCGACGCGCTCCGGCGGGTACTGACAGAGCCTAAGAACGCCATTACCCGCCAATACCGCAAGCTCTTCGCGATGGACGGAGTGGAGCTGACTTTCACTCCCGACGCGCTTGACATGATTGTCGACAAAGCGATAGAGTACAAGCTCGGCGCGCGTGGCCTTAGGGCTATCGTCGAGACGGTCATGATTGACGCCATGTATGAGCTGCCGTCAGCCGAGGCCAAGAGCTTCGAGGTGACCGGCGATTATGTGGTCGACAAGCTCCGCAAGTCTCATTTCGAGCTTAACAAGGGAGCGGTCAAGGAGGCCTGAAAATGATAACCCCTGAATCCGTGGGCCGTAACCGGTTTGTTCCTGGTGTGGCCCCCGGTTTTCTCTCCGAAAATTAGTCTTTCTCTCTAACCTTAAGATTCCCATGACAACAAAGCAACAACTTGCCAATGCCCTGAAGCAGCACTTCGGCTTCGACAAATTCAAAGGCAACCAAGAGGAAATCATGTTGTCGCTCCTTGAGGGCAACGACGTTTTCGTCCTTATGCCCACGGGCGGGGGAAAATCGCTGTGCTACCAGCTCCCCTCGTTACTGATGGGTGGGACGGCTATTGTGATTTCTCCCCTGATAGCCTTGATGAAAAACCAGGTCGATGCCATGCGCAACTTCTCGGCTGACGACGGTGTGGCCCATTTCTTGAACTCGTCGCTCAACAAATCGGCGGTGGATCAGGTAAAGGCCGATGTCGTTTCCGGCAAGACCAAGCTTCTGTATGTCGCTCCGGAATCACTCACCAAAGAAGAGAATATTGAATTTTTAAAGACAGTTCCCATATCGTTCTATGCGGTCGACGAGGCCCATTGCATTTCGGAATGGGGCCACGATTTCCGTCCGGAATACCGGCGCATACGCCCGATTATAAATGAAATCCAGCAGCGCCCCGTGATTGCCCTGACCGCCACGGCCACACCGAAAGTGCAACACGACATACAGAAGAACCTCGGCATGACTGATGCCGTGGTCTTCAAATCGTCGTTCAACAGGGCCAATCTTTACTACGAGATTCGCCCCAAGACATCGACAATCGACCGTGACATCATAAAGTATATCAAGGCCCGCGAAGGGAAGTCGGGTATCATATACTGTCTGAGCCGAAAGAAAGTGGAGGAGCTGGCCGAGCTTCTGAAGGTTAACAACATACGAGCGCTCCCATACCATGCAGGTATGGATTCCGCCACGCGTTCGGCCAACCAGGACGCTTTCCTGCTTGAGCAGGTGGATGTCATTGTTGCCACCATAGCTTTCGGAATGGGCATAGACAAGCCGGATGTCAGATATGTCATCCACTATGATATGCCCAAGTCGCTCGAAGGCTATTATCAGGAGACCGGCCGCGCAGGCCGTGACGGCGGGGAGGGGGCGTGCCTGACGTTCTACTCCTCCAAGGACCTGAAGAAGCTTGAGAAATTCATGCAAGGAAAGCCAGTGGCCGAGCAGGAAATCGGCCGTCATCTGCTGCAGGAAACGGCCAGCTATGCCGAGTCGTCGGTCTGTCGCCGCAAGACCCTCCTCCATTATTTCGGGGAGGAATACAGCGAAGAGAACTGCGGGAACTGTGACAACTGCCTAAATCCTAAGAAACAAGTGGACGCTAAAGAAGACTTATGCGCCGTGATGGAAACCATCATGGCCCTGAAAGAGAAATTTAAGGCTGAACACATTATCGATGTCGTTGTCGGACGGGAAACCAACGACGTCAAGACTTATAAACATAACGAGCTGGAGGTGTTTGGCTGCGGCCAGGGAACCGACCGCAAGTTTCTCAACTCTGTCATCCGCCAGGCAACCATCGCCGGCTATCTTGACCGGGATGTGGAGAACTTCGGCCTGATACGCCTTACAGACAAAGGGAAGAAGTATTACAAGAAACCGACCGCCTTCAAGGTTGTCGAGGATAATGATTTTTCCGAAGCAGAAGAGGAGATTGTAGTGAAGAGTGGCGCCTCATGCGCGGTCGATCCGGAGTTGTATTCGATTCTGAAAGACCTGCGCAAGAAGATTGCCAAGCATCTCAACCTGCCTCCATATGTGATTTTCCAGGATCCTTCGCTTGAGGCGATGGCGACCACATATCCCATCACCATCGAGGAGCTTGCCAACATCACCGGTGTAGGTGCAGGGAAGGCCAAACGTTACGGCGAGGAATTCATCAAGGTAATCAAGACCCATGTGGAGGAGAATGAAATCGAACGTCCGGAAGACCTCCGTGTACGCTCGGTTGCCAACAAGAGCCGCATCAAAATCTCCATCATCCAGGCCATTGACCGCAAGATTGACCTTGACGAGCTGGCCAACTCGAAATGTATGGAATTTGGCGAGCTTCTCGACGAAATCGAGGCCATCGTCTATGCCGGTACGAAAATCAACATCAACTATTTCATCAACGAGGTTATCGACGACGACCATCAGGAGGACATCTTCGAATACTTCAAGGAGGCTGATTCAGACTCGCTCAACGAGGCAATCAAAGAGCTGGGCAATGATTACTCCGAGGAGGAAATACGCCTGATGCGTATCAAATTCCTGTCCGAAATGGGCAATTGATACGAATTCCCTTCCAAGGCTACAAAATAAAATTGCAGTTTGCTTATTATAAGTAAACTGCAATTTTATTTTGCCATATTTGCATAACGGAATTATATATTTCCGTTCAAAATTCACTGTCGTTCATCATAATTCACCGTTGTACCAGCATAATCTCCTAAATTGCAGTAGGCTGAAATATTCTTTATTTTGAGTATAATATCCGACTATTCAGAATCGACTCTTTTCGTTTGAGCCTGCTCCGCGTCCCTTGTAACGGTCACGGGTGGAATTGAATGTGTACTGTAGTGTCAGGTAAAATGAACGACTTAGGTCAGTAACACAAACATAACGGGTTATATCCCTGCTGAATGTGGTGACACCATAATTGCGCTTGTTGAAGATATCGTTTGCCTCGACAGAGACGCTGAAGCTGTTGTTGAAGAATGCCTTGTACAGTTTGGCGTTCAGGTAAGAACAGGATTTGCGATGCATGTTTCTGTCGTTGCCTGCGCTTTCCCATGCCATATCCACATTCAACCATATATCGTAAGGAATATGTATGGCATTCTGCCACTGCACCATCCCTTGTGGGTTATTCAGGTGCTTACGCCCTTTCTATGTGTCTATTGCGAACCATTGTTTCGTTATGCCGAGATTTATTCTGGGTTCCCAGATGCCGACATTGAAACTTGTCCCTATAAAAGCGCGGATTGAATGTATCTCCGGGAAATTATCAAGGGTCATCAGCTTCACTTCGCCGCTTTCTCCGTAGGGCTTGGTTGTCGATATTATGGGATCCTTTTTGTAGGTATATGACAATTGTGCGAAGATTCGTCTCCATGCTCCGGTAAGTTCTACGGTATGCGTCTTCTCCGGCTTAAGGTATGGATTCCCTCCTTGAAGTGTAAAACGATTGATATAATCTATTGTGCCATCCAGATCGCCATAATTCGGCCGTCGGGTCTTACCGGTATAACTCATTGAAAGCTGAACCTTATCTATCGTCGTCGACATAAAGAAGGAGGGGAAGAGATTGTTGTATGTCTTGCTCTGATCTTCATTTTTCTGGCCGTTCTCCATATAATCGAATTTCACATGCTCATATCTCAATCCGGCTCCGAGACTGAGAGGACCGAATGTCTGTCTGAAATCAAGGAATCCGGCAATATTATTTTCATCGACCCGTGTATTCGCATCGTTTATGATTTCCGCGTCGGTCATATAATCGGAGGAGAAGCGCGAGGCCACAAATTCCTCTCCGACCTCAATCCCGCCTTTCCACACAGGATAGCTTAAAACCAGTTTCTCCGCGAACATACGTCCACGATTAGTCCCCAAAGAGTTTATCAACGAGTTCCCCTCGTTCACGCTGACTTCATCCACCGTAACATTTGACCGGGACTTATTCCATAGATAATCGGTGTTCATATCA
This sequence comes from uncultured Porphyromonadaceae bacterium, assembly GCA_900548705.1. Taxonomy (GTDB): domain Bacteria; phylum Bacteroidota; class Bacteroidia; order Bacteroidales; family Muribaculaceae; genus UBA7173. The sequence continues at coordinate 8,023 of URLF01000059.1, forward strand.
ATACCGAGATTCCCGACTTTGCCATTATAATAGATATTGGCATAATGTTGCGGAAGCTTTTTTGTGTCACCTGAGCGTGCGCTTGTGGCTCCATCTAAGAACTCTCCGTTAGCCGACAGTTCAGTCACATGAGTATGATGCATCTTGTCACTCGTGATTCCATTGTAGTAATAAGCTCCTATTGAATGTCTCTCATTGAACATATATGAGAATCCGGCTTTTCCGAAGAAGTCATTTACGTTTCCGTATCCGTTCTGGGTTATCTTTTCTTCCCATAGCTGAGAAGAGTTGGATACTCCATATTGGTTGCTCTGGAACTTTGCCGTCGCCTCGCCGAAATTGGCGAATACCTCCAGTCCTCCCGTCCGATATTTGAAATTCGCCTGGTTCACATTTGAGAAATATTTATTTTCTCTGAGAGTGGCCCGAAGCAAACCGCTGAAACCATCTCCCCGCGGACGTTTCGTTGTTATACGGATTACGGAGTTTACCGATGCGTCATATTTGACTCCCGGATTTGTCACGACCTCTACGTTTTTTATATCGGCCGAACTTATCTGCATTAGTTCATTGGAATCCCGCACGAGGCGCCCATTAATATAAATCGCCGGAGATCCTTTGCCGAAGACTTCAAAGACCCCGTTGCGACCCACAACCATTGGAACCTGAACCAAGACATCCTCCGCTGTTCCGGCATGTTCAAGCTGTGTGCCTGCGACATTGGTCACAAGGGCATCTCCTTTTATGGCTGTTACGGGGCGATTGGACTTTACCACGACTTCGCCAAGCATGGTGCTTAGTCAAGCGCAATTATACCAAAATCTCCCGTCAGAGGAATATCAATGATTTGAGAGTAATAACCAATGGAAGATATTTTTATAAATTTGGAACCCTCACAATTTTCCCTGAACACAAATAATCCGTTCTCATCAGTGACTGTACCCGCGATATAGGTGGAGTCAGATTTAAGCACGACAACATTTGCAAAACTTATTGGAGCTTTGTTTTCATCTACGACAACCCCTTTCAATTCTTGGACTCCGGCAATTACAGGAGCAACGCCCGATTGGCCCGTAATATCTGCATGTGCCAATGCAATGAAGGGCACCGCGACCATCAGGCTAAATATTGAAAAGATCGTAATTATTCGTATCATATCATTGTTGTTTCGATTTCTTAGGCAAAATTACAGCCGCAGAAAATTCCTCGCCATACCCAAATGGGTACGATTGCATCTCGGATAGAAAACGTACCCTTTTGGGTATGGCACAACAATCAGTATACTCCTATTTTACAGAGTAACAATTTTCGAATATGACAGGAGAGGAAAAACGTCTGATTACAGTTAGCTATGCCTGTGATAAGAAAGGCTAAGACGATGCAGCATAACGGACAGCGGCGTACATCTGCGTAAAGATAGCGGCTGACATCGCCGTCGGGCGCAATGTCAAGCACTTTCCGAGATTCTATCCCAACAAGAATTTAGAGTAGCTTACTATTGGTCGCCGCCACTATCGCCTCCGAAATGTTACGGACTTCCAATTTCTCGAATATGCGCTTACGGTATTTCTTGATTGTGTCGGGAGAGAGGCAGATTTTATCAGCTATTTCTGACATGGTATATCCCTGAATTGAGAGCGTCAGCACTGACTTCTCCCCGTCAGTGAGTGAGGGCATCTGCTTTTTAATCCATCTTCGTGAAACGGTATTGTATTCAAAGTATTCGGATGAGCCGACACGGTGCATTTCGATATGTCCCGCGTCGGTGTGGGTGGCAGCCGATACGACACACAGCGCAAGCCATCTCCTGCCATCGGAGGTGAGGGCAAGCGGCGTCAGCTTTTGGTTAATGAGAATCTTTCTATCGCTGTTGAGAATATGGAAGTCGGAGGTGATACCAATCCTTGCGCTCATGGACAGGAATATCGTTATAAAAGGCGAACCCGGCTTTGTTGAGAGTAAGCAGCAACGGCTGTTCATTCTCCGGAACAAAGTCAAGGTAGAAGCGGTGTCCCAATTCCTTCACCCGTTCCGGCGACAGACCGCACAGGAACATCGAATTTGGTGATATATATAGAAAGTTTTGTCTGAAATAGTCGATGATATAGACGCTCTGATAAGATGAACGCGAAAACGCCTCTGCCGAGTGGATATATTCATCCACACGGCTGTAATCGACTCCTTCCGAGAGTCGGATCTCGTTATCTGGTATGAAGAATTCACTTGGCGTTTCCACTTGCTATTGTTTTTGTGGGTACAAAATTAGCGATTTTTCTCAATGACTCGCTGTGTAGAGCCTCAAATCTACTGCGACTAAGAGAAAAAGAATCGAATTAAATATAACTAACGCGCCCCTTAAAAATCCCAAAATCGGGTATCCGGTTTTCGATTTCTTCAACTAATTAGTATACCACGAGTACACCATTAATTTTATAATAATCTATATTACAGCATAGTTATGAACTGTGAAATTAGATATGATATGTGAAGGAGGTGTCATCGCCATCTTGCATACCTGACCTTAAAATCCACGTCGCGTAACCTTTGAAGTCGAAACCATTGGCTTTCTCCAGACGCTGGATAAAATCGGCAGTACAAATGTCTGAAATTTCGAAATTTGGGTCTTTGGCGGTGTCAAAGACCAAATTTTCATATAATTGCTTGATTTTGGATTCAATATTGAGGAAATGATTTATAAAGAACTTTCTCCGCCTCTTATAAATATCGCACCCGGCTCTTTGAAAGTTATTGCAACAGTATAGTGTAAATTGCTCTTTCGGGGAGTAAAGTATTTGACACGGAATTTGGGGAACGCATTGACAAGCCTTAAAGCCTCTTCATTTGCCGCCTCGTTTTTGCTCGGGCGCATAATCCTCGGATTACTTACTGAGCCATCGGGATGAACGGTAAAACTAACAAACACTCTTTCACAACCTTTGTAACCTTCGGGCACTTTGATGTTGGCATCAATCCACTCTTTTAGTTTTCCGTTACCTCCGGGAAACTCACAGCGAGGGTCAACATTTATAAAAAGTTGCTTCAATTCCGCTTTAATTCCGGCAACGGTTTCGGGCGAAACTGTCATAAATACCGCCCGGTTGCCATACTCATCGTTTTTTATTTCCATTTTTTGAATGGAGTCAGTCGGTACCATATCAGGATATGCCCCTGCAATCCATTCATTATTGAAATAGAAGAATACTGTTTCAGTCTCCTGTTCAGTCAGGGGAAACTGAATTTCTCTTACAATTGTGTCGTTCACACTGCAATTCTGCGCGAATGCTATGCACGACTGAATGATAATCGATGAAACTAAAATTAACTTCTTCATATAATTCATTTTATCAAGAAGTTAGGTCAATGTTCAATCTCAGCTATATCCACTAACATCATATGAGCTAACATAAATCTATGGTAGATAAACACAAGCAATGAGTTTACCTACCAATAGATTTTAGCGATAATTAGAATAATAACTCGATATCGGACCGAAGCTGTTTGCAGATTTTGTCAAAAACTATATTTCCCAGTTCGGACTTTCGATGCTGAGGTGTCCTGTCAAGCATATTACAATTATCTAAAACATGCTTTTTTATGTATTCAAACGCCTTTTTCTCATTTAGAACTATGAACTCATTGACTACATTCGTTTTGTCAATTATTCTATCAAATAGATGGTATGCAGTAAAGAGCATCTTTGTATTAGTTGCCATTGGCATATCATTTGGCAAACCATCATTAAGCACTGCAAAGGGATTGTATGGATTTGCGCCATGTGCTTGACAAGCCTGTTCAACCTTGTTGATTAAAAATCTTTGCCACTGAATAAGCAGCATCATTAATCTTGCTGCTGCTTCATCGTGTACGTTTTGTTTCTCTGAGTTAAGCGCTTGAGAAAAACACAGGAAGGCATTTTCGGCTCTAACTTCTTGTATATCCTGGTCGGGCTCTTGAAAACCAAGACACACCTGAAAGACTTTCCCAATTAGAAGTGGACTATCTATGTCTAGGAGTTCATGGGTTGTGAACAAAATAGTTATAGATGTGTTTGGCGCATTGTTCCAATGTAGAATAGTCCTGCATTCCGAATGCAGTCCATGCCATCAGCGCATTATAGCTTAAAGCATTATCCATGAATAATTTGTTTTGCAATTTAAGTTTTGCGAGTTCAGTTTGCGAGACTTAAATTACAGATTATACTTTACTGAACAAACATTATACGGTAGTAATATTCATCAATATCTTTGGGATTTACTATGATGAATGCTATTGTTTTTCCTTGTTGCTTGGAAATCATGAACATATTAATTTTACCATGCTCAAAACCGCTATGAGTAATCGGCATTTCTTCGATAATCTCATTACCACGAACCATTGAAGTTTGAGAAACCTCTGCTCGTTCATTCTTGTGATAGAAAGCCGAGATTATTCTGAATTGAACAAGGGGAAATTCGCGGCCAAAGTCATTGTCAAAAACTTGAACAAAGATTGTTCCGTTGTTAGATACGCGCATTATGCTTGCCGTCGCATTTGAAAGTATTGAAGTTCTTTCGGCTCGTTCTTCAACCGCATTAACATAATGACATCTTTCAACTATAATCTTGTTGAAATCAGCCATAAATGTACCACCTTCACTGATTTGTTTTATCGATACTGTCATTGTTTGTTGTGCCGTTTAATCTGTTGGCTCTTCAGGTTTCTTGTTTTCTCAATATTCTTATTCCAAAGTGGCCCAACTCAGGAAATAAATAAAAGAGGCGTGGGCTGCTATGCCACGCCTTTACGGATAGGTGGTAGGAATACCTGTATATGAAGATGTGGAAATAACAACTCCACGCCGTATGGCATGGAGACTGTTATGACTTTCTCTTGCATATACATGGATGTAAGTTTCCTACGCTTTATCCATACAAGCAGAAGACATAACGTCTCTTAGTTTCAATATGTCGTAGATAGAATATGTCTATCCAATTGCAAAGTTAGCAATTTTTTCTGAATGTATTGCCATTCAGCCCAAAAAAATTGGGCAAATTCGAGAAAAGAAGTGAAGTATTAAATATGGCACATCTGCAATCATTATCGACTATAATTTCGAGTTTTTAAGAGGAACTTGAACCATAGGGACAAGTCTGAATTCCGGACAAATTTTTCGAAACAAATATCGCTTCGCGATGCAGGCCGTGATTGGTTGCGGGCCTGAAATCGCGAAGCGATTGTTTTATTGGGAGGGGGGCTATTAGAGGGTTGGGGTCAGCGGGAGAGACGCGTCGATAGCTCGTCGTGATCTTGCGAAGCGATTTCCCAGAGGGACATCGCGTTTTCGAGGTCGCGGTTGAGCTTGGCGTGGCGGTCAAAGATGTCGCCTTCGATTTCCCCGGCGGCAATCTTGGCTTCCAAAGCCGCGATTTCCGATTCAATTCGGGTGATTTCGGATTCAGCTTCCTCGACCTTCTTTGCCGACCGTTTGAGCATCTTGTCGCGCTCGCGCTGTTCGGCATAGGTCAGTTTGCGTTGGGGTTGGGTGTTGCCGTCTGATTGGGGGGAAGCCGCCTGGTTGGTTGTCGGAGCAGGTTTGTCGGTTTGTTTTGCCGGAGCTGTCGCGGCGGGACGGTTGCGCTCCAGTTCGCGAAGGTTGTCGAGCTTCTTCTTTTCAAGGAACTCATATATCCCTCCAAGACATTCCCTGACTTTGCCGCCACCGAACTCGTAGACCTTCTCCACCAGTCCGTCGAGGAACTCACGGTCATGGCTGACCACAATCACGGTTCCGGTGAAATCCTTTATGGCCTGTTTGAGTATATCTTTAGTGGCCATGTCGAGATGGTTGGTCGGCTCGTCGAGGATGAGGAGATTGACCGGTTCGAGCAGCAGGCGTATCATCGCCAGACGGGTTTTCTCCCCGCCCGACAATACTTTGACTTTCTTGTCGGATGCCTCTCCACCGAACATGAACGCCCCGAGGATGTCACGGATTTTGGTGCGGATGTCACCGACGGCGACCCTGTCGATGGTGTCGAAAACCGTTATGTCCTCGTCAAGGAGCTGAGCCTGGTTCTGGGCGAAATACCCTATTTTCACATTGTGTCCGATTTTGAGTTCGCCTGTGAAAGGTATCTCATTCATTATACATTTTACCAGAGTGGATTTTCCCTCGCCGTTTTTCCCGACGAATGCCACTTTCTCGCCACGTTTGATTGTGAATGTAGCGTGGTCGAAAACCTGATGGTCACCATACGCCTTGCCTACATTGTCGGCGATTACCGGATAGTCGCCCGAGCGGGGCGCAGGAGGGAAGCGAAGGTTCAAGCGGGAGTTGTCAACCTCGTCAACCTCGATACGTTCGATTTTGGCGAGCTGCTTCATACGGCTCTGTACCTGGACAGCTTTCGTGGCCTTGTATCGGAAACGCTCGATGAATGCCTCGGTGTCGGCGATTTCTTTCTGCTGGTTGAGGTATGCGCGCATCTGCTGTTCGACACGTTCTTTGCGTAGCTCCACAAACTTGGAGTAGTTGACCGAATAGTCGTAAATCTTTCCGCAGGAAATTTCGATTGTGCGGTTGGTCACATTGTCGATGAATGCCCGGTCATGGCTGACAAGCACCACGGCGTTGGCCTTGGTGGAGAGAAACTGTTCAAGCCATTGAATCGACTCGATGTCGAGGTGGTTGGTCGGCTCGTCGAGCAACAGCACGTCGGGACGTCTCAACAGGAGTTTGGCCAGCTCGATTCGCATACGCCAGCCCCCGGAGAACTCCGAGGTAAGGCGGTTGAAGTCGCTTCTGAGGAATCCAAGACCGATAAGGGTCTTTTCCATCTCCGCTTCAGCGTTCTCGCTCTGCTCCATTGCCAGGCGTTCCGACAGGTCGGCGATGTCATCAATCAGCCTCTGGTAGTCGGCCGACTCATAATCGGTGCGTTCCGCCAGCTCCGCGTTCATACGGTCAAGGCGTTCCTCCATCTTGTCGACATGGGAAAACGCCTCGCGAACCTCCTCGACCACCGTGCGGGTGTCGGTGAGTTTCATCTGCTGGGGAAGATAGCCTATGGTCGTGTCGGGCGGGACAGCCACCTGACCCGATGTCGGCCGCTGGAGTCCTGCTATGATTTTCAGCATGGTTGATTTGCCGGCGCCGTTCTTGCCGACCAGGGCAATCCTGTCGCGGCGGTTAATCACATAGCTGATGTTGTCGAATAATGATTTTGCGCTGAATTCTACTGAGAGGTTCTGTACGGAAATCAAGGCTGTTTATTTTTTCTTTTTGAGGTGATGAATGACGAGCCGGCGGCTCTCGGTGATGACAATGTCTACGGCGACATCGTGTGGCTCTGACGGTATTTCCTCCTCAAGGAGCTGGAAATCATAGCCGACACCGACCTTTGTGGCCTTAGTCTCGGCGAGAAGACGGTCGTAATATCCCTTGCCGCGTCCGACGCGGTTGCCACGCCTGTCATATGCGACGGCGGGAACGACAACCAATTCTATCTGGGAGATGTCGGCTGTGTCGTTGCCTGTCGGTTCCTCGATATGGAACGCCCCCAAGGCCATCCGTGACCTGTCATAGGGGAGAATCTCGAGATTCAGGCCGTTGACACGGGGAAGGAAGAAATGTTTGCGGCCACACCAGCGCTCAAGAAACTCGTGGGTCGACAGTTCGTCGGGCAGGGAGTGGTAAAGCAGTATGTTCTCGGCGAGGGTGAATGCCG
>URLF01000060.1 GCA_900548705.1 uncultured Porphyromonadaceae bacterium
TCTTTCCCTCGAAGAAATGTTCTTATTGCATAAGACGGAGAAAGCCGATGTCACGATAGCCGCAATCCCCTACTCCGTGTCAGTGCCTTACGCCATCCTCGCCACGGATGGCCGGGAGGTGCGCTCCCTGGAGGAGAAGCCGACATATTCCTATTATGCGAACGCCGGAATATATATCTTCTCCAACCGGTTGCTCAACTCAATCCTGCCCGGCACGCCCACCGACGCGCCCGAGCTGATCGAGAAAGCGATTTCAGAAGGGGGAAAGGTTGTCTTCTTCCCCATTGACGGGACATGGATCGACATCGGTTCACCCGCCGACTTCCGCCACGCCGAGGAGCTGATGCGCCACCACCGCGCGATGGGACGCTTCTGATTCCGGCGGCAATCCCCCGAGGTCTGCCCGCGTCCCGCGTGAGACCTCGCGAACGTTCAACTTTTCAGACATTTTATTTATGGCAGACTCAAACTTTATAGATTACGTCAAGATACTTTGCCGCAGCGGTAAAGGTGGAGCCGGTTCGAGCCACTTCTACCGTGCGAAATATATCCCCAAAGGTGGGCCCGACGGCGGTGACGGGGGCCGTGGAGGCCACGTCATACTGCGGGGCAACAAGAATATGTGGACCCTGCTTCCCCTCAAATACCGCCGCCATGTGTTCGCCGGAAACGGTCAGGCAGGCTCCGGGGGACGCAGCTTCGGCAAAGATGGTGAGGACCAGATAATCGAGGTGCCCTGCGGCACTGTCGTGTTTGACTCCGAGACCGGACAGTATCTTTGCGAAATCACCGAGGACGGCCAGGAGATAAAGCTCCTCAAAGGTGGACGGGGCGGTCTGGGCAACTGGCACTTCAAGACGGCGACCAATCAGGCGCCGCGCTACGCCCAGCCCGGCGAACCGGCCATCGAGAAGAGCGTGGTGCTTGAGCTTAAACTGCTCGCCGATGTGGGTCTTGTAGGCTTCCCCAACGCCGGGAAATCCACTCTCCTCTCGGCCCTCTCCGCCGCCCGGCCCAAAATCGCCGACTATCCCTTCACGACCATGGAGCCTCAGCTCGGAATCGTAGAATACCGTGGCAACCGCTCTTTCGTAATGGCCGACATCCCCGGAATCATCGAGGGAGCGAGTGAGGGGAAAGGTCTCGGACTCAGGTTTCTCCGTCATATCGAGCGCAATGCCGTGCTGCTGTTCATGGTGCCGGCCGACGCTGACGACATCGCAAAGGAATATGAGGTGCTGCTTGAGGAGCTGCGCCGCTTCAATCCCCAGCTGGTCGACAAACAGAGGGTTCTGGCAATCTCGAAGAGCGACATGCTCGACGATGAACTGAAAGATGAAATCGAGCCGACATTACCTGCCGACATCCCCCATGTCTTCATCTCCGCCGTCACCGGGGAGGGTCTTGTGGAGCTGAAGGATGCCCTCTGGAAAGCCATCACTGATGACTCCAACCGCATCGAGGAGACACCCATCACCCACCGCCCGCTCGACGGTCATCACCGTGTACGCGAGGAGGATGAGTTCATCTTCTCCCCCGAGCCGGTAGAGGATGAGGAAGATGCTCCGGATGCAGGAGGGCGCATGCTCGACGATTTCGAATATGACGACGCCGACTATGAGGATGATGACACCCTCGATGACATCGACGACCTCGACAACGAGGGGGACTACCCCGAGCAGTATGACCCCACCACGCTCGACACATATTCCGACATCTACGACAATCTCTACGAGGCTGATTCCGACGGACAGCCGCGCAAAAGGAAATAATCGCGGAAATCCCCCATTTCCCACACATTATAATCAGCCAACTTTTGGATGTTTGCCGAAAGTTGGCTAATTTTGTAGCTGTCAAGCGACTCAATGTCGTTTGATGATTGCTCTTAACATTTATAATCCCGGTAGGCTTATGTCTGTGAACAAGGTGATTTTGGTGGGTAATGTCGGTAAGAATCCCGAGATACGCTATGTCGACTCGCGACCTTGCGCGACCTTCTCGCTGGCCACCACCGAGCGGGGATACCGAAGCCAGAACGGCACCGAGGTTCCTGACCGCACCGAGTGGCACAACATCGTGATGTGGGACCGCAACGCCGAAATCGCCGAGAGGTATGTCACCAAGGGGACAAAACTCTATCTCGAAGGGAAACTGCGCACCCGGGAATGGCAGGATTTCAACGCCATCAAGCGGCGCACCACCGAGATTTATGTCGACACTTTCGACATCCTTTCCCGCCCCTCCTCCACCTCATCCAACCCTACCGTCTGAGATTCATACATGCGTCGTCTGAAGACGCTACCTCAGAAAGCCAATCAACCCCATTTCAGATAATGAAGACAGAAAAGAACTTCCCTCCGGCTGAAAACGCCGAAATCCGCGACATCGAGATGTCGCCCGAGGCTGATCCCGTCGAGCTGCCGGAAAACGCGTTTCGCGAACTCGCAGCCGACGAGAAGTACAGGCCGCTGATGCATCCGGCCAGGAATTATCCCGAAGTCACCACCTACTCGGTGACGTTAGGCCTGATACTCTGTGTGATATTCAGTGCGGCCGCCGCATACCTCGGCCTGAAAGTGGGCCAGGTGTTTGAGGCCGCCATACCCATCGCCATCATCGCCGTCGGCCTCTCGGGAGCGCTCGGCAAGAAAAACGCCCTTGGCCAGAATGTCATCATCCAGTCGATCGGTGCCTGCTCGGGCGTGATTGTGGCGGGAGCCATCTTCACCCTCCCAGCCCTCTATATCCTCCAGGCCAAGTATCCGGAAATCACCGTCAACTTCTTCCAGATTTTCCTCAGCTCCCTGCTGGGAGGTGTGCTGGGCATACTCTTCTTCATCCCCTTCCGTAAATATTTCGTGAAGGACATGCATGGCAAATACCCCTTCCCTGAAGCCACCGCCACAACTCAGGTGCTGGCCAGCGGGCAGAGCGCGGGAGCCGAGGGCGGCTCACAGGCCAAGACCCTCGTCATCGCCTCCCTCATCGGCGGTATCTATGACTATGTTGTCGAGACCTTCGGATTCTGGGCCGGGACACTCTCCACCACCGTAAGCGGCTGGGGACAGGCAATCGCCGCCAAGACCAAACTGGTGCTGAGCTGCAACACCGGCGCGGCAGTGCTTGGTCTGGGCTACATCATCGGTCTGAAATACGCCTTCATCATCACCGCCGGTTCCCTCTTCGCCTGGTGGGTGATTGTGCCGCTGATGGGCACATACGGCAACGCCGAGATAGCCGCCATGGCTCCTGAGGCGATCTTCGGCAACTATGTCAGAATGATCGGTATCGGCGGTATCGCGATGGCCGGTGTGATCGGCATCATCAAGTCGTGGCCCATCATCAAGCAGGCTGTCGGACTTGCCGGACGTGAATTCAAAGGGGGCGCAGCCGGACAGGCCAAGCCTGTGCGCTGGCAGCTCGACATATCGATGAAGCATGTCGTGTTCTTCATCGCCATCGCCCTTGTGGCCGTCCTGCTGTTCTTCTGGTTCGGTGTGATCCACAACTGGTGGCAGGCGCTCGTGGCATGGGTTGTCGTTACCTTCATCGCATTCCTGTTCACCACGGTTGCAGCCAATGCCATCGCCATCGTGGGTTCAAACCCTGTGTCTGGCATGACCCTGATGACCCTCATCATCGCGTCGGCAATCTTTGTCGGCATCGGTCTGAGCGGCACCTCCGGCATCGTGGCCTCGATGGTCATAGGCGGCGTTGTCTGCACCGCCCTCTCTATGGCCGGAGGCTTCGTCACCGACCTCAAGGTGGGTTACTGGCTCGGCACCACCCCCAAGAAGCAGGAGCAGTGGAAATTCCTCGGCACACTCGTCTCTGCCGCCACCGTTGGCGGCGTGATTCTGGTACTCAACCAGGTCTACGGCTTCGACCCCGACAACGCCAACTCCCTCGTCGCTCCCCAGGCCAACGCAATGGCCAAGGTAATCGAGCCGCTCATGATGGGTGGCGACACCCCCTGGATTCTCTATATGGTAGGTGTCATCCTCGCCCTGTTGCTCAACTGGCTTGAGGTGCCTGTGCTTGCCTTCTGCCTTGGAATGTTCATCCCCCTGTCGCTCAACACCCCTCTCCTCGTCGGCGGAGCCATCTCCTGGTTCGTCGCCAAGAGCTCCAAGGACAAGGCCACCAGCGACGCCCGTCGCGACCGTGGCACCCTGATTGCTTCCGGCCTTATCGCCGGCGGTGCGCTCTTCGGGGTATTCGCCGCCCTCACCCGCTTCTGTGGATTTGAATACACCTGTCCCCTTGAAGCCGGGACACTCCAGATTCTCGGCATAGTGGCATATGTGGCTCTTATAGCATACCTCTGGCTCGACTCCCTCCGCGCCAAGAAGCTCTGACAAACTACAATCCTGATATAAAGACGAGTGTATGCCGTAGTTGGATTCTTTCAATTACGGCATACATCTTGAATGACACCCCCACCTGCCTGTGAACCGTAAGATACTGCAACTGGCGATTCCATCAATCGCCGCCAACATAACCACTCCACTCCTGGCTCTGGTCGACACCGCCATCGTGGGGCATATGGGCAGTGAGCTTTACATTGCCGCCATCGCTGTCGGCGGTGTGATGTTCAACATGCTCTACTGGCTTTTCTCCTTTCTCCGTGGTGGCACCTCCGGACTGTCGGCCCAGGCATGCGGGGCAAACGACAGCCGTGCCTCCACACTCGTCTTGCGTCGTTCGCTGATTGTCGCGTCGGGGGCAGGCATACTGATGGTGCTGCTGCAACAACCTGTCTTCTTGCTCCTCTCCTGGTTTCTGGATGCGGGGAGGGAAACGACAGCCTTGGCTTCACTGTATTTCCATATCCTGATATACGGCGCACCCGCCGTCCTCGGCAACTACGCGATGTCGGGATGGTTTCTCGGGATGCAGAACTCGAAAATGCTGCTGTGGGTGTCGCTCGTAATCAACATCGTCAACATCCTGTCGAGCCTCCTGCTTGTCTACGGACTCGATATGGGGATAGCCGGTGTGGCGACAGGCTCACTGATAGCCCAGTGGACAGGATTTGCCGCCGGATTCCTCTTCCTGCGCCGTTACCGCCTGACCTCCACACCTCTCGCCGACATCCTCCGTTGGAAAGAACTCAAACGGTTTTTCAGCATCAATCTCGATGTGATGTTGCGGACGATGTGCATGATTGCCGTCACCCTCTGGTTCACCCGCGCAGGCTCGCGCCAAGGGCCGCTGATTCTGGCGGTTAACACGATGCTCATGCAGCTGTTCCTCCTTTTCTCATATATGATGGACGGTTTCGCCTTCGCCGGAGAGGCACTGGTGGGTAAATTTGTCGGGGCGCATGACATATCAAGTCTGAGGCTGTGTGTCAGACGGCTCTTCGTATGGGGGGCGATATGGGCGGCATTCTTCACCCTCCTTTATGTGGTGGGCGGAGAGGAATTCCTCGGACTGCTCAGCAATGACAGCAATGTCATCGCCGCCTCCCGGGAATACTTCATATGGGCGTTGACCGTCCCGTTTGCAGGCTTCGCGGCATTCGCCTGGGACGGGGTCTTCATCGGGGCGACGATGACCCGGGGGCTGCTCCTCTCCATGTTCGGGGCAATGGTGACATTCTTCATCACCTATCTATTCCTCTACCCCGCAATGGGCAATCATGCCCTCTGGCTCGCCTTCATCCTCTATCTCATAATGCGCGGTATTCTCCAGACCTTGATATTCATCCGTCACCGCTGGGAGTAGAGCCATCCGTCGCGGATGCCCCATCCAAACGAAATTCAGCGTCATGACGTTATAATTTCAAAAGATATCACTATCTTTGCAACAGACCATCAAATCATCGCGATATGAACCTCATCCAACTCAACCTCCAGCATATCTTCGACCTGTGTCGACGACACAGGGTCAAGACATTGGCTGTCTTCGGCTCGATACTCACCGACCGGTTCAATGACCAGAGCGATGTCGACCTTCTCGTAACTTTCGGTGATTTCGACCATGACACATTCGACTATGTGACCAATTACTTCGACCTGCGCGACGGCCTCGAACGTCTCTTCAACCGCAAAGTCGATCTCATAGAAGAGGAAGGACTCCGAAACAAATATTTTGTCGCCAACATAAATCGCACAAAACAACTGATTTATGGCTGACGAATATATTCTCGTATGCCTTCAGGATGTGCTGGATGCCATCTCAGATATTGAAAGCTGTTTTGCGGGCTTTCCCCGAAGATATTACCTTTTCGAGAAAAACATACCTCTCAGATGTGTCATTGAACGCAAGGTTGAAATTATGGGGGAGGCCATAAACCGTATCCGTAAACATAATCCGGATTTCAGCATTCCAAATGCCCGAGGAGTAATAGACACCCGAAACCGCATCATCCACGCATATGACAATGTCCGTCCCGACTTCCTCTGGGCATTGTATATGAGACATATCCCCTTGCTAAAAACAGATGTCGAGAAAATAATGACGGAGATGCTTTCATCCCGATAACGTCAATCGACATCTCGCATCAATGCGTTGCAATGCACCTTACTGGGCGAAAAGCTCATCGATGCGGGCTTTGGAGACGCCGTGACGCAGAGCAAGGGCCGCGTCAGCCTTGGCATCCTCCTCGCGGTATTGGAGGAGATGGAGGTAGGCACGGCAATAATACAGTTCCCCATCCTCCGGGTCAAGTTCAAGACCACGGCCTATGTCGTCAGAGGCTTCGGCAAAGTCGCCTTTGGCCAGACGGCACATCGCGCGGCCTGTGTAATACTCCGCCTTTTCCACCTTCTTGATGAGCTTGTTGTAATAAGAGACAGACTCGTCGTAACGTCCTTGATTGCTATACATCACGGCCAGCAACAGCAATGTGTTGGGGTCATCAGGCTTGATTTGTTCGAGCATCCCGAGGTCGGCGCGGGCACCTGCTGAATCGCCGTGTATCAGACGGAGATAACCACGGTTGAAATAAGCGTCATAATTGAGAGAGTCCATTTCAACCACCTTGTCATAGTCTCTCATGGCATCCTCCTCGCGTCCCATATGCAACAGCACCTTGGCGCGGTTGTTGAGGATGACTGTCGAGGCGGGAGCTATGGCTCGGGCTTCGGAAAGGGTGTGCAACGCGAGGGAATCCTCCCCTCGGTAAAACTGGAACATGCCCACATTTGACAGCAGCATGACATTCTGGGGGTTGGAAGGTTCGCTCTGCATCGCCTCGCGCAACAATGCCTCCGCACGGTTCCAGTCCTGTTTCTTCACCGCCTCATCGGCCAGTTCGATATACTTTATATAGTCGCTTGCCACAAGAAGCAATCCCGACATAATTACGGCCGCAGCCGCGAGAAGCATCTTTTTCATAATCTGTCATTCAAGTTTGCGGCCACGCAGAAAAGCAATCACATCTTTCTGTATCACCGAATTAAGGACTCCATTGACGAGGAGATAGAGCCCCAGGCCGGTCAACCCCTGACACAACAGGAGCGCCCAGCAATTATCTATAACCAGCGATTCGGCCCAAAGCAACGCCATAATCGCGACTGTCTCCACGAGATAAGGAAGGCTGTCGACCAGAAAAGAACCGATCGAACGGCCACTTACCGGAGCTGTCTTCACAACCATCACTCCCCAGCTTATGGCAGAGGCGAGAATCTGGCCGAGCAGCAACAGTTTGATACCGTAGACCACATCGCCCCCCCTCTCCATAGCCAAAAACGGGAGTGTAGCCAGCAGGAACAGAAGGGCCGCTCCGTCGCGCAGCATCTCCATCGCCACAACAAGCCGTGTCCTGGCCAGAGCGATGACGTAATTGTTGTATAGCGATGTCAGCACCGTGAAAATCCCTCTGACAAGCAACAGCTGGAAGAGGGTGATGGAAGCGTCCCATTTCTCGCCGAAAAGGCAATGGAAGACAGGGGCAGCCATCACTATCAGGAATCCCATCGCCGGAAAAAGCAAATAGGAGGTGAAGCGGTTCATCTTGGAGGTGACGCGGGCGAATCGTTCCGCGTCATCCTGAACAGCCGACAGGGCAGGCAGGAATGAGGAGGTCAGCACCTGTGACAAGGAGCTGATACCCATTTTACTCCATTTGTCGGCCTGGGTGTAGTAACCCAACGGAGCCAAACCGGCACGGTTGCCGATGAAAAATGAATATATGTTCTGAAACAGCACATTAAGGAAGGATGAAGCCATCATCCCGCTCCCCACGCTGAAGAATGAGCGCAAGGAACTCCATGAGAACCTAAGAAGCGGTGTCCATCCCGAGGTCAGCCACAAGACAAGGCTCTTGGTGAAATTCAATGCCAAGGTCTGCCAGACAATCGCCCACGCCCCATATCCACCGACAGCCAGGCTTATACCGACTATCGCCCCCGCGAAAAGCCCCACGGCGTTGGAGACGGCGACCATCCTGACATCCATCTTCTTCATCAGGCGGTTGGTCTGCACTATGGCTGTCGCGTTGAGGATGAAACTAAGAAACAGCACCCGGCTAATCGGGATTATACGCCGGTCACCCTGGAAGCAATCGGCTATAAACGGGGCACAGAAAAAAAGGATAACATATATCGCCGTGGCGACTCCGATGTTGAACCACAACACCGTCGAATAGTCGAGACGCGTCGGCGACTTGCGCTGTATCAGGGCATAGGAGAAACCGCTGTCGACAAACAGCGACGCGAATGCCTGGAACACCAACACCGCGCCAATCAGGCCGAAATCCTCCTGGTCAAGCAGACGCGCCAACACGATACCCGTAACAGCGTAAAGCAGCTGTTGCGATACCTTGTCGATGACATTCCATTTCACCGCCCCGGCTGTGCGGGTTTTCAAGCCGTTCTCCTGTTTTTCCAAACGTCAATCCTCCTCCGCGCCGGACTTCAAATCCTCCTTTTCCTTATGGTTGTCGGTGACCTCCTCGGATATATGACCATTGTCATCCATACGGAACACCTTGACACCCATACTGTAATTCTTCACCTTCTCCGGATTACCCTTGTAATACAGTTTTCCGGGGAACATCCCTTTGATTATGAGACGTTCCTTGGCCCACACACCGGTGGTGCCGGTGCCGAAGAAGCGGCATGACACCTCATTCGCTTCCAGATTGTCGGCCTGTATTGAACCGACCCCGGTGTTACTGAATGAAGCCTGGTCACATTTGCCTGACACCACAAGCTGGCCGTTGCCGGTCTTTATGGCCCCGTCAAACTTGTTGGCATGTATATCCTTTATCACAAGCCTTCCGTTACCGATCACGGAAGCCTTGAACTCGGGACAGGCGGCAACAGACATGACAATCACAGTGGAATCACCATTGTTCTGTACCTGGCTGAGGAATTTGGAATAGACCTTGACCACCGGCAATCCCTTGGTCAGCTCCCCTTCTCCATGAAACTGCTTCTGAATCATCAGCCGTCCCTTCTTGGAGAAATCGAATATCAATTGGTCGGCGACCGCGCGGGAGGTCTCATACACAGCCAGTCCGGCAGAGTCCTCGCTGCAGTTGTATTCCACATTTATGCCGTCGTCAACCACAAGGCGGTTGAAATCCCCCACCTTCAGTTCGTAGTGATGAACCTCCTGAGCCAGGAGCGGGCTCACGATGGCCATGAATACCGCTATAAATACTACAAATTGCTTTTTCACAGGCTGATACTTTGATTGGTTTAGGTCAATTATGGTTACGCTTCCCCAGACACCCCCTCTTCACGGGGTTCGGCGAACGCCTCCCCGTTGGCCAGTTTCTCCTCGACGGAAGCAATGATGTCGAAAAGCTCCTGTTTGGTGTCGGCGCGGAGCATCCTGATACGGGTCTCCCTGAAGAAAGGTATCCCCTTGAACAGAGAGCTGACAGCAAGATGGCGGCGGATATGCAGAATCCCCCGGTATTCGTCGATGCGCCCGATACTCTCGTCAATCTGACGACGCAGGATGTCGAACTTCTCAGCCATCGTCAACTTGCGGCGTATCTCGCCATAAAGCAATGTCTGCTTCATGTCGCTGAAAATCCATGGGTTCCCTATCGCCGCGCGGCCTACCATCACACCGTCTACACCGTAGCGGTCAAACGCCTCCACAAGTTTTTCGGGGGTGGTGATGTCGCCGTTGCCGATTACCGGAATCTTGAGACGGGGATTGGCCTTCACCATCCCTATCATCTCCCAGTCGGCCTCGCCGTTATACATCTGCGAGCGGGTGCGGCCATGGACAGTCAAAGCCTGTATACCGCAATCCTGCAGCTGCTCGGCAAGCTCCACGATAATCTTCGATTCGTGGTCCCAGCCGAGACGGGTCTTGACCGTGACAGGCACATTGACGGCTTTCACCACCTCGCGTGTGATTTCAAGCATCCGTGGTATGTCGCGGAGCATACCGGCTCCCGCCCCTTTACCGGCCACCTTCTTGACCGGGCATCCGAAATTGATGTCAAGGATGTCGGGTCTGGCCTCCTCCACCATCTTCGCGGCCTCGACCATCGGTCCCACCTCGCGCCCGTAGATCTGTATGGCTGTCGGGCGTTCGCCGGGATGAATCGATAGTTTCCGCGTCGTGGCCGCGATATTGCGTATGAGCGCGTCGGCTGAGACAAACTCTGAATATGTCATATCGGCCCCAAGCTCCTTGCATATAAGCCGGAACGACTGGTCTGTGACATCCTCCATCGGAGCCAGCATCACAGGTCTATGACCAAGGTCGACATTTCCTATCTTCATAAGTCAAATCTTTGCAATCGTAAAGTTACAAAAAATCTCCGTCAGTAATCAACCGCCGGACGGTTTCAAGCTACATAACGGCCAACAATTACGCGATTTTAACAAATCGCGCCTGTCTATGGCCATAGAGCCCTGCTGTCAGCCGAGGGAAAGCACCGAGCATTTCTCGGGACGGAGCATGTCGGCCACTTCGGCGATGTCATCGCTCGACAGCGACTCCACCGCCCTCTGCATCATACCGCGCGAACGAACCTCGCCGGTCATCAGCAACGAACGTCCCATCGAAAGTATCCCCTGCTCCAGATTCTCAGAGGCCACAATCATCTGGCCGAGATACTGTTTCTTGGCGGCGGCGAGTTTCGAGGCTGTCAGCGGATTGTCGGCTATCAGCCTGAGTTCCTTGCCGGCAAGTTCGAGACAACGGTCACGGTCGGCGGGGTCACAACCGAAATATATGTTGAAGAGTCCGCAGTCGCTGAACATAGAGGTTGATGCTTCCACCGTGTAGACAAGTCCACGCCGCTCCCGGAGGGAGATATTGAGCCGGGAGTTCATTCCCGGGCCACCGAGGATATTGGTGACAAGGGCTATCGCGTCGCGGCGGGGATTTCCCAATCCCGGCAGACGCGCACCGACCACGGTATGGCTCTGATGTGTCTCCATGTCGCGTCTGACATTGAACGCCGCCAACGGTTCAGGCATCCTCCTGTCGAGCGGCAAGCCGGAAGACCTCATGCCGACAAAACCACGGCTGACCTTGGCGCAGACCCGCGAAGCGGACTCCGGGCCGAGGTAATAGGCCACCATTCTCTGGCCGTGGAAATTGCCTGTGAGGTAGTCACGGCAGACATCGGTTGTGAAGCTGTCGAGGTCTTTATCCGTGCCGAGGATGTTATGGCCAAGCTGGCTCCCGGCAAAAAACAGGTCCTCGAAGTCGTCATAGACAGCTTCCGAGGGGGAATCGAGGTAACTGTCAATCTCATCCCTGACCACCTCCCTCTCCCTGTCGATTTCCCTGACCGGAAAACGGGAATTGGCCAGCAGGTCGGCGATAAGGTCTATCGCCCTGGAGAGGTTGCCCCGTGGGAAGACCGAATAGACATTGGTCTCCTCCTTCGAGGTGAAAGCATTGAGATCACCCCCGACAGCCTCCATTCGGTTAATTATATGTCCGGCGCGGCGGCGGTCGGTACCCTTGAAAATCGTGTGTTCCACGAAATGGGCCAGTCCGAATTGGCCGTCACGTTCGTCGCGGCTGCCTGAGTTGACCGCCACGCCGAAATACTCCAGCGCAAGCGGAGCCTTGCGGCACACAAGACGCATCCCGCAAGGCAAATCAAATATCTCGGTATCCAGTTCTTTCATATCCAAAGCGTGTAATCCTGACTCTCCACACGCTCCTGTCAGATACGTCCGTCGGCATTCATCAGCGCGATAAGATGGTCAACAGCCTCGGCTGACGGTATGTTCTTCTCTACCAGTTCCTTGCCACGGTAAAGGCTGACATTCCCGACACCCGCGCCGACATATCCGTAATCGGCATCGGCCATCTCGCCCGGACCATTGACAATACAGCCCATCACGGCTATCTTCAGCCCGGGATACATCGAAGTGGCGGCTTTCACCCGGGCCACAGTCTCCTGGAGGTCGAACATCGTGCGGCCGCATCCGGGACAGGAGACAAACTCGGTCTTGGTCACCCTGCGGCGTGAAGCCTGCAATATTCCAAGCCCCAGACGGTCTATAGCCTCACGATTCATCGTGGACGACTTGATTTCCACACCGTCAATCAGACCATTGAGCAATAACGCGCCGAAATCGGCGGAAGCGCGGATCACCGTCTTGTCTGCCGGAGTGTCACCATAGTCAAGCGACGCGATTACCGGATTATCCAGTCCCGCGCTCCAGAACTTGTGGATGGCCGAGGATATGTCGGCCACATGATTGGCGTGGTCTGAGGTGACGACAATCACCTTCCCGGCCAAGGCGGCATGTCGCGACGGCTCATCAAGCAGGCCGCGCAGTTCTCCCGCCGGGATTCGGTAAATGGTTTCCTCATCCAGCGGATCGTAACCTACAACCACCGGCACGGCGTCTCCGCCGACAATACCGATCTTGCGGGTAGGCCGTCTTGATGGCATAACGGCATCGTAACCGGGGGCATATTCCCCTTCGACAGACGGAGCCGAAGCCCTCGACGAAAGGTAGTCGGCCAGTTCACGGGCCACAGGCACCTCCGCCTCGGGGGCCTCGCTGAGCGACACACGGATGGTGTCCCCGATTCCCTCGCCGAGCAGTGTTCCGATTCCGACAGCCGACCTCACACGGCCATCCTCGCCGTCACCCGCCTCGGTCACCCCGAGATGGAGGGGGAACTTCATCCCCTCGGCATCCATGGCCCTGACAAGTCGGCGCACCGTCTCGACCATAACCACGGTATTGGAGGCCTTGATGGAAATAACTATGTCATTGAACTTCTCCTTTACGGCTACCCGCAGAAACTCCATCGCGCTCTCCACCATCCCGGAAGGGGTATCGCCGTAACGGCTCATGATACGGTCTGAGAGCGACCCGTGGTTGACACCGATGCGGATGGCTGTCCCGTGGGCCTTGCAGAGATTGAGGAACGGGACGAACCTGTCCTCGATTTTCTTCAGTTCGAGGAGATACTCCTCATCCGTGTATTCCAGTTTCCGGAAGGTACGCCCCGGATCCACGAAGTTGCCGGGATTGATTCTGACCTTCTCGACATGCCGCGCCGCCTCTTCCGCCGCGCGTGGATTGAAATGGATGTCAGCCACCAGAGGGATTCCACACCCGCGTTCGCGCAGGCGCTTGCGTATCTCCCCCATATTGGCAGCCTCTCTGACCCCCTGGGCGGTCAGGCGGTCGATGTCAGCACCGGCGGCGGCGATACGGATGACCTGTTCCACCGACCCTTCGGTGTCCATGGTCGAAGTGTTGTTCATCGACTGCAGGCGGATGGGGAATCCGCTGCCAATCTCGACATCACCGACCCGTGTGGTCGATGTCTCGCGCCGGCGGTAATCGAAAACACTCATAATCAGATGGTAGTACCTTGTGGAAAATCAATTGGTCTTGAAGTCATACTTGATTTCAGAGAGGGCCTCGTTGGCCTTCACTATCTTGCCGCTAAGCTCGGCGGTCCAGCCGTTGTAGCGGGCCGAAAGAGCCTCGTCGGAGAGGGACAGAATCCTCACGGCAAGCACGGCGGCATTCATCGCGCCATCTATCCCGACAGTGGCGACAGGGATGGCAGGGGGCATCTGGACGATGGAATACAAAGCGTCAGTGCCCTGAAGGGTCGCCGACAGGGGCACACCGATGACCGGCAGGGGGGGGATAGCGGCAATCACACCCGGGAGGGCGGCGGCCATTCCTGCTCCGGCGATTATCACCTTCACGCCACGCGAGGCGGCATTGCGGGCGAAATCAGCCACCTCCTCAGGGGTACGGTGGGCCGAGAGGGCAAGCATCTCGAAAGGAACCTCCATCGAATTGAGGAAATCGGCGGCTTTTTTCATCACGGGAAGGTCAGAGGTGCTTCCCATTATAATGCTGGCTAATGGATTCATCTTTGGAAAATATGATTGGTTCTGATTAAGTCGTTATGTGTCGGGAGAGAGGGAAATGCGGGCTTTTCCCGCAGGCTCTCAGAGGCGTGTCACCTGGAAGAGCATCGGCAGCAGTATCACCCAGAGGAAACCGTTGAAAAATCCGGCTGTAACCTGTCCGAGGGTATGCCGTCCGAGGATGACCCGGGATGAGCATACCAGCCCGGCAAGCAGCACCGCCACAAGGAATTCCCATTGCAGGTCATAGATGCTGTTGCCGCTCAGCATCAGGTAGAACACCAGGGCGCAGAGACCACCCATCCCGGTGGCGTGGCCCGATATTTTCCACCATCTGTTGACCACCGTCAGCACCACCAGCGCCACAGCCCCACCTATCAGGAAGAGCGACAGCCACGCCGGAGCGTTGATATGGTTGAGATAAACCGCCAGACCGATGAAACAGGCTGTCTCTATCAGATAAGGGAATGTGCGGTCGCGCCGCTCATTCAGCTTCGGGTCTGAAATCACCTTTAGCCGCGACAGGATGAAGATACCTATCACGGGGATGGCCGTGGTGGCCAGGAAGGTCTCCAGTATGACTGTCAGCTTTGTCGCCGTGGGGATGAAGCATAAAAACGACAGCACCATCGCCAGGGCGACTCCGTAAGTCGCCATCAGCAACGGTGAGAAGATTATCGACAGGGCGCTTGCCACGCCATTAATGAATTTCATAAGCCTATGTCTTGATGGTAGGTTATATTGTGGCTCAAACTGGTTGGAAAATCATAGTGTCTTGCGAAGCCGCCCGACCGGGAAACCGAGTTTCTCGCGGTACTTGGCGACCGTGCGCCGCGCGATGTCAAACCCCTTCTCGGTAAGTCGGCGGGTGATCTGCTCGTCGCTGAGCGGATGACGCTTGTCCTCCTCCTCGATTATCGATTTCAGGGCGGCGACAATCATCGGGGTGGTGTTGTCAGAATCCTCAGTGCCCGGCTCCTCATCCTTGCGTCTCCTCTCGTTGAAAAACATCTTCAAAGGGTAGACCCCGTGGGGTGTCATCACATATTTCCCCTGGGTCGCGCGGGAGACGACCGACAGGTCGAAACCGGTGGCCGCTGCCAACTCCCTCAACACCATCGGCCTTATTCTCGACTCATCCTCGGTCAGGAAGAA
>URLF01000061.1 GCA_900548705.1 uncultured Porphyromonadaceae bacterium
CTGCTTTTCATGAAGTTGGACTCACTACTCTAGGGTTTAGCGGACAGTAATAATATAAAATCAAGCCGGAGTTGCTCCCTTGGAGTCTCCGGCTTGACCAATCATTGCTTATTGTGTATGGGGCGCAACAGCTGTGCTTTGTCAGCTCAGCGATTGCGTTCGATTGTCTGGGTACGGTCAGGACCAACCGACACGATTGTAATCGGTGTGGCGAGTTCTTTTTCGAGGAATGCGATATATGCTTTGAACGCTTCGGGGAATTGCTCTTCCGAAGTAATGGATGTCATGTCGGTCTTCCAGCCGGGAATGTCGACATAGACAGGTTCCACGCTTCCGGTCTCGATGGAGAAGGGGAAATCCCGAGTCTCCTTGCCATTGACCTTGTAAGCAACGCATGCGCGGATGGTGTCGAATCCGTCAAGCACGTCGCTCTTCATCATAATCAGCTGGGTCACGCCGTTAATCATAATGGCGTAGCGGAGTGCCACAAGGTCAATCCAGCCGCAACGACGTTCGCGGCCTGTCACCGCGCCGTATTCATGACCGAGGTCACGGATAGTCTTGCCGGTCTCGTCGAAAAGCTCTGTCGGGAAAGGACCGGAACCTACGCGTGTGCAATAGGCCTTGAATATACCGAACACCTCACCGATCTTGTTGGGAGCGATACCGAGACCCGTACATGCGCCGGCACATACTGTGTTGGAGGAGGTGACGAATGGATATGAACCGAAATCCACATCGAGCATTGTGCCCTGCGCTCCTTCGCAAAGAACCTTCTTCCCTTCTGCCAAAAGGTTGTTGACAACAAATTCGGAGTCCACAATCTCGAAACCACGGAGATATTCCACCGCGTCGAGCCAAGCGGCTTCCATCTTGGCGAGAGCTTCACTGTCAGCGGGGCAACCCATATCTGCAAGGCGTCGCAGATGGGCGTCGCGATGAGCCTCATATTTCTCTTTGGCGGTTGCGGGATTCTCGACATCGCCAAGTCGCAGGCCGTTACGGGAAATTTTGTCGGTGTAAGTCGGGCCTATGCCTTTTCCGGTCGTGCCGATTTTGGCTGCTCCCTTGGCTTTTTCACCTGCGGCATCGAGAAGGCGGTGGGTAGGCAGGATAAGATGAGCCTTGCGCGAGAGTTTCAGCACCTTCTTGAGGTTTACTCCGGAGGCTTCGAGAGCTTCAGCTTCCTCACGGAAAAGCACCGGGTCGAGTACGACACCGTTGCCTATCAGATTTGTCTGTCCGGACTGGAAGATTCCTGACGGGATTGAACGGAGTACATATTTCTTGCCATCGAATTCAAGTGTGTGCCCGGCGTTGGGTCCTCCCTGAAAACGGGCGACAGCATCGTAACGGGGGGTCAACACGTCAACCACCTTTCCTTTTCCTTCGTCGCCCCACTGGAGGCCGAGCAAAACGTCAACTTTCATTCTGTCTTTCTTTTAGTTGGCCCGGCGAGAGTCTTTGACCGCGTCGCCACAGGCTCTGTCTATGATTGGTTTTTGTTTGTTTTGATTTTTAGTCGCCGACAGCGTCCGCAGGTGCCGTAGACATACAGCGCACAGCTGTCAGCTTTGAATCCGGCATATTTACGGCTGCATAAGTCCGCAGTCAGCGCTGAATCGCGAACTTCCCGGACACGTCCGCAGACGGTGCATACCAGATGGAGGTGACTCTTGGAGACTCCCGGGAGGGAACGCTCGTATTGAGCCGGTTGGTTGCCGAACTGATGTCGCCTTACCAATCCGGCTTCGAGAAAAAGCTGCATTGTGGCGTACACTGTCGAACGGCTCACATGGTAACCCTCAAGCTCCATGGCTTCACAGAGGACATCGACGTAAAAGTGTTCCCCGGTCGAGAAAACCCTTTCGAGAAGGGCAAACCGCTCAGGGGTGCGCCTTAGCCCGTGAAGCTTGAGATGCCTCTCAAGTGTTTCCCGGGCTGCGGGTAGTAACTTTTCGTCTTTCATTCGTAAGCCGGAATTTCTGTTCGCGTCCACAAAGTTACGCTTTATCCGCCGAATATGAAAATAAATCTCCGAGATGTTGAGTGGGTCGGATGGTCTTTTTATGTTTTTTGCATAAAGTTGCCCGCAACATCATTTTTCGATTGGTATTGTTGGGGAAATTATGTAAATTTGCATCAATTTACCCCCTTAGAAACAGACTTGAATGGATACATATAACTACTCTCCCAATGGAATCGACTATGATCCCGACCTTCTATATGGCGGTGCGGCCGATTCCGCGCCCCGTCGCAAGCCGACACCGCCCCGCGACAGCGACCGCTCTCCCTCCCGACCCGACACGCGGCGTCAGGCAAGGAGTCCGTATGAAGACACTTCCCGCGAACCGGCTTCCCGCCCGAGGCGCAGAAGCGGATATGACTCTGTAGCCCAGCGTGAGGAGATTTCCGAACGGGACCGTCAGCGGCGTAGCCGAGAGTATGACCGTCGGGAGGAGTCGGCACGCCAGCGGGAAAAAGCCGAAAAGATTCGCCGTGAGGAAATCGCGGCTGAGAAAGCGGCTCAGCGCAGGATACGCGATGCGGAAAGGGCTGCGGAAAAGGCCCGCAAAGCGGCTGACCGGGAAGCGGCCAGAGCCGACCGCAGGCCGTTCTCAGAAACCGGATTCGTGAAATTTTTCAAGGACAAGAGGACTCACGCCTTTTTCGGAGTGGTCTTGATATGCGTTGCGGTCTATCTCCTGGTGGCCGCGTTGTCCTTTATGCGTACCGGCCCTGATGACCAGAGCGCGGTCAGCAGCCTTTCCCTCTCCCAGATGTCGGCATCTCCCGGACAGGTTGAGAACAGCGGCGGACCGGTCGGAGCTGTGGTCGCCCAGATGATATTCGCTCAAGGTCTTGGGTTGGGTTCATTGACCGCCATCATCTATCTGGTGTTGCTCGGTTTGGGATTGATGGGCATAAAGAAATGTAACTTTTGGTCGGTGACTTTCAAGTCGTTGCTTGTCGCCGTGGCTGTCTCGGTGGTGGCCGGGTTCTTTGCCCTTTGGGCCGGCTCGGATTTCCTTTTCGGTGGAGTCCATGGCCAATGGCTCAACCAGCTGCTTGTGGCCAATGTCGACTGGACAGGAGCGGCACTGGTGTCGGTGGTTCTTGTGGCCGCAGTCATTTACTTGTATCTGAACGATTTCATAACACTTTATAACCGCTATAAGGCTCTCCAGAAGGCCCGTCGCGAGAAAGCAGAGCAAATCCGTCTTGAACGGGAGGAGGCTCAGGCCAAAGTGATGGCAGCCATGAAGGAGGATGAGGATTTCCGTGAAACTGAAAATATGACCGGAGAATCTGCCGAGCCAGCGGATTCCGACTCCCATGATGAGCGGCGCGAAGCTGTTTCAGCCGGATTTGGTGAATATGTCGATGACACCAATGATGAGTATGCTCTCGGGGATGGGGAGAACATCCAAATCCTACCCGAGGAGAATCAGGATGTAGAGAGCCTATCCGGCATCCATAATTCTGCTGAAGAGGAAAAAGAGTCTCAACCTTCCTATGAGGCGCACGCTGAAGTGACTACGCCGGTTGCCGAGACCTTGGCGGTACTGCCTCGTGAGATGGCTCCGGCTGTGACCGACAACGATTCCGAGACCGATGCGCCCGTTGCTTCAGTGGAGACAACCCCGGAAGCAAAACCTGAAGATGAAGAGAACGCAGGCCCCTCCTTCGATGTGGTCGCAAACACGATTGAATCGGCTGATCCGTCCCGTGTCGGAGCTGACACCCTCTATGACCCTACCGCCGAATTGTCTCACTACAAGCGTCCCGGAATTGACCTTCTCAATGAAGTCAAGCAGTCGGGCGAGAATTACGACATCCTTGAACAGGAAGCCAACAAGGAGCGTATCATCAGGGCTTTGGGTCAGTTTGACATCCAGATTTCCAAGATAGAAGCCACGGTAGGCCCTACTGTAACATTGTATGAGATTGTGCCTGCCGAAGGCACTCGAATCGCCAAAATAAAACGTCTGGAAGATGATATCGCGATGACCCTTTCCGCAAAAGGAATCCGAATCATCGCCCCTATCCCCGGCAAGGGTACTATCGGTATAGAAGTCCCCAACCATGACGCACAGACAGTCTCCATCCATTCCATCCTCTCCTCGAAAGCTTTCCAGGAGACGGAGTATGAGCTGCCGATGGCGATGGGTGCCACAATCTCGAACGATGTTTATATCGCCGACCTGGCTGCAATGCCCCATATCCTTGTGGCGGGTGCTACCGGTCAGGGTAAGTCGGTAGGTTTGAATACCATCATCGCCTCTTTGCTCTACAAAAAGCATCCGGCGGAATTGAAATTTGTCCTGATTGACCCCAAACGAGTGGAGTTCAGCCTTTACAATGCCCTTGAACGCCACTTCCTGGCGAAGCTCCCCGATGAGGAAGAGGCCATCGTGACGAATATGGATAATGTGGTCAAGACGCTCAATTCTCTCTGTGTCGAGATGGAGCGTCGTTACGACCTGCTGAAAGATGCCCATGTGGTCAAAATCACCAAATACAACGAGCTTTTCATCCAGAAAAAGCTCAATCCAGAAAAGGGCCACAGGTATCTTCCCTACATAGTCATCATAGTCGATGAGTTCGCCGACCTGATAATGGTGGCCGGGAAGCAGGTGGAAACCCCGATTGCCCGAATCGCCCAGATGGCGCGTGCGGTCGGTATGCATATGATTATCGCGACCCAGCGACCCTCGACCAATGTCATAACCGGCCTTATCAAGGCGAACTTCCCCGGACGAGTGGCGTTCAGGGTTTCCCAGATGGTTGACTCCAAGACCATTCTTGACCGCCCGGGAGCAAACCAGTTGATAGGCCGGGGAGATATGCTGTTCTCCCACAACGGCTCGATAGACCGTGTGCAGTGCGCGTATATCGACACCAAGGAGGTGCATCGTATCTGTGATTTCATAGACCAGCAGGCCGGTTACGAACATGCGTATTATCTGCCTGAACCGATGATGGATGAGAGCGAGGGGCCTATCGGAGCCGGTTCCGGCAGTCTTGCCGACAGAGACCCCCTGTTTGAGGAGGCCGCGCAGATTATAGTGCAGACCGGTGTGGCTTCAACTTCTTCGCTCCAGCGACGTTATTCTATTGGATATAATCGTGCGGGTAAGATAATGGACCAGCTCGAAGCCGCCGGAATCGTAGGCCCCGCTACCGGAGGCAAGGCGCGAAGCGTGCTGATTGATGCCATGC
Organism: uncultured Porphyromonadaceae bacterium; assembly: GCA_900548705.1. Taxonomy (GTDB): domain Bacteria; phylum Bacteroidota; class Bacteroidia; order Bacteroidales; family Muribaculaceae; genus UBA7173. The sequence continues at coordinate 5,224 of URLF01000061.1, forward strand.
AGCTTGGGAGCGTCATAAAACTGCGTGACGACGATTAATATTCCGTTTTGACAGGGACTTCAAATTTATGAGTAAAAGATTGACAAATATCCGAATCCTCTGGATGGTGATACTGACTGCTCTGATATCTTTTCAGGGATTGTCGGCAGCCCAGCCTTCCGCCCAGTCGTCGCTCGACAAGATGGTGGCCGCGATGAAGCGTCATCCATCCATGGATATAGTTTTCACGGTATGGAACAATGGTAACTCCTCGACAGGCTCAATGATTGTCTCCGGGAAGAATTTCCATCTTTCCACACCTGAGATGAAAGTCTGGTATGACGGAAAGACCCAATGGAGTTATGCGCCGTCCGCAGGTGAAGTCAATGTCACCACACCGACGGCTGACGAACTGACACAGACTAATCCCCTCTCGATTCTCGCGAGTGTCGGTAAGAACTTCACCTGCCGCAGGCTGAAAGCTCCCGCAGGGAAGGAACGGATTGAACTCATCCCGAAGAAAAAGACATCTGATTTCGCTTCGGCAATCGTCACATTGACCGCATCGACATCCCTGCCAGCGGAGATTGTCGTGAAGGATGCCAAAGGGAAATCAACAATAGTGAAGATTTCCAAAATCACCGGCACCAAGGCCAAGCCTGCGAGCCAGTTCAAGTTTAATCCGGCGGCTTATCCCGGCGTCGAGATTGTAGACTTGAGATGAGGAATCGGATGATACAGCTTATTGAAAAAAACAGTATGACTTATGAGTGAAATGATATCAAATTGCGTAATCATAGGTGGAGGCCCCGCAGGATATACTGCCGCCGTCTATGCCTCCCGGGCCAACCTCTCCCCTATTCTGTTTGAAGGAATGCAACCCGGAGGACAGCTGACCACCACCACGGAAGTCGAAAATTTCCCCGGTTTCCCCGGAGGAATCCAAGGGTCCGAGCTTGTGGCGGAAATGAGGAAACAGGCGGAGAAATTCGGGGCGCAGATTATCACCGAAACCATTACATCGGTGGATTTCTCTCACCGACCGTTCAGTCTCACCCTCGCCGACGGCCGTGAGGTCAAAGCTCAGACCGTTATAATCGCCACCGGTGCGTCGGCCCGTTATCTCGGCATCCCTGATGAACAGAAATATCTCGGTCTCGGGGTCTCGGCTTGCGCCACCTGCGATGGGTTCTTCTATCGTAAAAAGAGAGTCGCGGTGGTAGGGGGCGGAGATACCGCATGTGAGGAAGCTCTGTATCTCTCCGGTCTGGCATCCAAAGTTTACCTTATTGTAAGAAAGAATTTCCTAAGAGCCTCCCAGGTGATGCAAAATCGTCTGAAGGAACGCGAGAATATTGAGATTCTTTTCAACTGTAACACAGTCGGGCTGTTTGGCGACGAGGTGCTGGAAGGAGCGCATATTGTCGAAAACAAAGGTCTGGAGAATGAACGCCATTTTGACATCGATATTGACGGGTTCTTCCTGGCCATCGGTCATACACCTAACACCACCCTTTTCCGTGACCAGCTTGAACTGAATCCTGAGGGTTATATCACTGTGGATTCCCCCACCACACGCACTTCTGTCGAAGGGGTGTTTGCCGCAGGCGATGTGGCAGACCCGATATATCAGCAGGCCATCAATGCCGCCGGGTCGGGCTGCAGGGCCGCCCTCGATGCCGAGCGGTTCCTGACAAACCTATGATACCGGAATCATAGATTCATATAATACCGAATCCCCATATTATATCTCCCATTATGCCGCAAGTTTTAGTCGCGTAATGGGAGATATTGCGTTTGTTGCCATATTTTCTACATTTTTATTTTGATTTCCATTAAAATATTTGTTTCTAACATAAAATAATGGTAACTTCGCCATTGAGATGGATTCCGGTCAGAATCTGTTGGCTGAAATCCTTCTTGACGTGAAATGTAATATTACTATAAGTCATGGAGATCGATATGCCAAATCTGGATTCCTCCATTTTCAAGATCAACCTTCCGACGGGTAAGCCCGCAGTGGGTTCATTGCTTGTCGCGGAGCCGTTTCTGCGTGAGGAATATTTCAATCACGGGGTCATATCGCTTGTCGAATATGAGCGAGGTAAATCTGCTATGGGGCTTGTGCTGAACAAGGCCACCGGCTACACCCTTGGGGAAGCAATCGAAGGGATACAGGATGAGGTGGATATCCCTATTTATTGCGGAGGGCCATTGTCTTGTGACCGGTTGTTTTATCTCCATTCGCTCGGGAATGAATTCCGTGGCGCGAGAAAGATAGCGGATGACCTGTATATTGGCGGGGATTTCAAGCAGGTGAAAAATTATGTCAATATGGGGCTTGAGACTGAGGGGAAGATGAGATTTTTTGTCGGTTACAGTGGCTGGGATCCCATGCAACTTGAGGATGAAATCACGAAGCATGTATGGGCTGTCGCACCCAAGCCGGCCAATAGCGAGATTTTCCGCGAGGATGGAGATTCATTCTGGTACAGGATAGTCAAGCTGCTTGGCAAACCATACCGTAACTGGTTGTATCATCCGGTAAATCCCCAATACAACTGATATGATGGCGTGGACTGGTTTCCACGCCATTTATATTGCCCTATATACCGTCAAACATAATTGTCATAATTATTACGGCTGGGGGGGAATGGAATTCGGATAAAAAACAGTAACTTTGTGGAAAACTAATCACGATAAATCACATAACGAATCTAACCCACATACACAGACATGTTATCAAAAGAAGACATTGCCCTGCTGGATCGCAGAGGTGTCTCCGAAGAGACACTGCTCCAGCAAGTCGAACGTTTCAAGACAGGTTTCCCTTACCTCAAAATATATGATTCCGCCCGTCCCGGTGAAGGAATCACGGTTTTGACCCCTCAGGAGGAGAAAGATGCCGTGGCCAGATGGGACAAATATCTCGCGGACGGCGGAGATGTATGCAAATTCGTGCCTGCGTCAGGTGCCGCCTCCCGTATGTTCAAGGCTCTGTTTGGCTTCGTGGATGGCGCGGAGGATAAGGCTCCTGCCGGATCGGATGTCGACCTGTTGCTGAAGGATATCCACAAAGTGGCTTTCTTCGGACAGCTTGACGCCCAGTTGCGAAAGACTCACGCCGGGAAAGGTGTGGATGAGCTTCTGGCTGAAGGCAAGCAGAAAGAGGTTATAAAAGGAATCATCGGTCAGGACGGACTCAACTACGGCAATCTCCCCAAAGGATTGCTCACATTTCATAAATCAGAGAACGGCACCAGGACTCCAGTCGAGGAGCAGCTTGTCGAAGGTGCGCAGTCGGCAAGACAGGCTGACGGCTCAGTCAATCTCCACCTCACGGTCTCCCCTGCCCATCGTGAAGCGTTTGCCAAGAAACTGTCAGAGGCTGTCCCTGCCATTGAGCAGCGTATGGGAGTGAAAATAAATGTCACGATGTCAGAACAGAAAGCGTCGACCGATACCGTGGCTGTCAATGAAGACAACACTCTGTTCAGGGAGAACGGCGAACTGGTATTCCGTCCCGGTGGTCACGGCGCATTGATTCAGAACCTGAATGATCTCGATGCGACGGTGGTGTTCATCAAGAATATCGACAATGTCGTGCCTGATTCTATCAGGGAGTCCACCCTCCTCTACAAGAAAATCATAGCTGGTTATCTCATAGAGCTTCACGACAAGACCAGCGGTTATATCCGTCTGATTGACAGCCGCAAGTATTCCGAAGCAAATCTGGAGGAGATTGTCGAATTCTTGCGTGAACGCTTCTCGTTTGATGCCCCGGAACTGTCTACCCTCAAGGGTGAAGACCTCTCCACATATCTCCGCGCTAAACTTGACCGCCCGATGAGGGTGTGTGGTATGGTGCGCAATGAGGGAGAACCTGGCGGAGGCCCCTACATCACCTACAATGCCGACGGTTCACGGTCGCTCCAGATTCTGGAAAGCACCCAGATTGATTTGTCAAAGGAGGAGAACCGAGAGATGATGGCCAAGGCCACTCACTTTAATCCGGTTGACTTGGTCTGCTATGTCAAGGACAATGAAGGCCGGAAGTATGACCTTCCCGCCCATGTGGATCCTGAGACCGGTTTCATATCCTCTAAATCGCTTCATGGCCGCAGCCTGAAGGCTCTTGAACTTCCGGGGTTGTGGAATGGCGCGATGAGCGACTGGAACACAGCTTTCGTCGAAGTTCCTGTCTCGACATTCAATCCCGTCAAGACAGTCAATGACCTTCTCCGTCCTCAGCATCAGGGCTAATTCAGATATATTGACATAAAAAGATTCCGTCCGCGTCTTTAGAATTGCGGACGGAATCTTTTTTATTGTGCGGAGGGTCTGAGGTCAATCGATATCCGACGAGTCGGAGGAATGACGTATAAACCTTGCAAGTCCGTAGACATATCTCCTGAATCCGGGACGGTAGCATACCAATCGGCTAAACCATTCGATGTGGGGGTTGATGACTTTCACGGCGAATCCTACATACACCATCGCGAAAAGAGTCGCGAGGCCTACCACATTCCATAACCAATGACCGAAAAAGAGGAAGCTCAGTGCGACGGCAGCGATGACAAGTGTGCTGTCGACATAGATTTTGGCTTTTGGGAACGGCAATTTGCTCACACGGCTGATGGCGACAGTGATACCCTCACCGGGCATTGTGACCGAACCACATCGTATCTCAAAGGCGATACCCAGCGCGAGGATTGTGCAGCCGGCCAATTGGGCCACGATTTGTGTCCAGATTGATGAGTAGTCAAAAACGGACGTCACCGCCATGTTCAGGTCAAGCAGGTAGCCAAAGAAGAAACCGATTATGAGCTGGAATAGCTGCACAAGCTCGAACTGTTTCCGGAGGACAAGAATCTGCAACACCACGAGGAGCGCGTTCATCAGGTAAGTGTATTCCCCGATTGTCAGTGCGGGGACCATCCCGGCCTCACCGGCTTGGGACATAACGAAGGGAATCGTCGAAATCACACTGCAACCGAGGTTGGATCTTACACACAGGGCGACTCCGAAAGTCATTACAAACAAAGAAAGAACCAGCAGTATATGCTGCCAAATGAAAGAAATCGCTTTCTCTTTCCGAGAATCAGATTTTATGACTGTTTCCATTCACAAATTTTTATCATACAAATTTACGAAAAATCCGTGAATGTCTGGCTCTTTATGATTGGCGTCGGCCTGAGCGATTATTTGCGTTTACCACCTCCGAGATGTCCTTCTCCTTGGTTTGCAAGAGGTTTGGCATCTTCGGTCAGTTTGAGCTCGACACCGTTTGACAACTCGATTTCGTAGCCGCCACGTTTACGGGAAATCTCTATTATCGACTGGCCGGGATATTGGGTTTTTACATATTTTGATATGGCAGCAGGTATGATGGCAGCAGGAACGGCAGAGCTATGGGATGCTTTCACCTCCTTCCAGGTGCCGTCCTCGCGGAATTCCATCTCAGCTCCGCTCGAAAGATCCACGTCATATTCCACGCCACGGTAACCGTTATCCTTTTCTGCCTTCCTTATTTTCTCGCCCGGGAAATATTTGGTGATGAAACTCTTCACCTCTTTGGGAAGCCGGTTCTGGTCGATGGGTGTGCCGGCCGTCAGCGAGCCGAACATCGCGGCCGCTGCAAAAGATAATACAAGAAGTGATTTCTTCATTGTCGTCTGATTTTGTTGTTATGTATGTTGTTGAATGTCTCACTGTATTTTCGTCCGACAGGAATCGGGCTTTTATGACCGGAGAGATAAATCTGTCTGTTGGAGAAGCGTTCAATGGCATCGAGGGAAACGATGTAGGAACGGTGAACGCGCAGGAAACGCTCGGCAGGAAGCATCTCCTCCATTTCTTTCATCGTTATCTGTGAGATGACCATGGGCAATCCCGTCCGGAAGACCTTGACATAGTTGTCCATCGCCTCAATGAACAGCATATCGTCGAGATTCACGACGACATTCTTATGCGCGGATTTAAGGGTGATTGTGGCACGCCTGTCAGTCGGTGAGACTTTGCGGACTTCAAGCCATCTCCGTGCCTTTTCCAACGCCCTTTCAAAGCGGGGAAAGAAAATCGGTTTATGAAGGAAATCCACGGCATCCACCTCGAAACCGTCAAGGGCATACTGGGCGTAGGCGGTGGTGAACACCAGACAAGTATTTTCCGGCAACTGTCTGGCCAGATCCAGTCCGTTGTGGGAATTCATCTCGATATCGAGGAAGACGATGTCGGGATGTGTGTCGTTGATATACTCCAGCCCCGCGACAGGAGACGTGAAACATTTCAACTCAACATCCCCGATGCGTCCGCAGTATTCATTCAGAATGCTCAACGCAATAGGTTCGTCATCTATCGCTACACAGTGTATCATCGCTCAAATCAATCATAAGTTTGACATTGAATGTGTCGTCACGGGTGTATATGTCAAGGGAATGGCGCGAGGGATAGAGCAGTTCGAGCCGTCGCCGACAATTGTCGATACCCATATGCTCGCCAATCCGTTTGACAGGAAACACGCGATTGCGTGTCGTGAACAGAATCTTTCTGTCACGTTCCATCAAGGCAATGGATATTTCCCCCGGCTCAATTGAGGAGACTCCATGTTTGAAACAGTTCTCCACAAATGTTATCAACAGCATAGGGGGGATGGAGATGTCTTGTGTCTCGACATTCATATTGAGTTTGACAGAAGTCATCTCGTTTAGACGGAGAGACTGTAATCCGACATACTGGCGGATATAGTCCATCTCCTCGGAAAGCGGTATCAGGTCACGTTGGGAGGACTGATAGACATACCGCATCATGGAGATGAAACGCTCAAGCGACAGCAACGCGTTGTCGCTTTTGGTCAGGAACAACCCGTAGAGGGAGTTAAGGGTGTTGAACATGAAATGAGGCTTTATCTGAGCCTTGTACAATTGTATTTCAGCCTTGTCTCTCTCCGCTTCCATCTCTTTACGGTGTATCCGCTGGATGTCAGCCTGTGTAAGCATCCCGACAGCGAAACTGAACGCTTCCACAATCATGCACAGGGACCATACAGCCTGCTGGTATTGCTGTATCATAGGAAAAACCCTGACGATACCGGCATCGTGAATGTTCGGCTTGGGGGTGTATAGACGCACACATGAAAAAGCTGCGGTTATCATCACAGACACCACAATCAATACAACTCCCATGACTTTCATCGCTTTGTTGCCATAAAGGAAGGGAACTGTCGCCACCCTGTTAAGCATATACAGAAAATACAGCATATACGGGATGAATGTGGAATGCAGCGTGAAGTATTGACATGGGTGACTGGCATGCTCCACAAGGGCCTTTCGATATCCCGGAAGTCCCGAATTTCATTCCGAGGCGGCTCAAGCCGTATCTGTTCATAATATTTGTCTTGATTGTCCAGTTTTCGGGAGGTGTATATCTCGCGGCTGCTTCCGATATGGTGGGCACCACCGGATTGATGCAGGAAGACATCCTTATGGCAGGATATGCGTCGCTTGTCGGCCTGGCAATCAATTTCGCCGTGATGTTCCGCATCAAGTTCAGGTTTTCCACAAGGTCGCAGCTTCTTGTCTCGGCGGCGGTGTTGATAGCCGCCAACATCATATGCGCACATACCTCCAGCGTGCCGGTTCTGGTGGTCACCTGCTTCATTGCGGGCTGGTTCAGAATGCAAGCCACCTTCGCGTGCAACTCGACCATTCAGCTGTGGCTGACACCGGTGCACGACATGGCGATTTTCTTCTGCTATGTCTATATCGTGGTTGACAGCGTGATTCAATTGAGCGGCATCGCGACAGTCTATACCGCCTTCCATCTTGAATGGGAGTATATGCACTGGATTATGACCGGACTGCTCGCGTTGCTGATGGTTATGGTGATGATTCTTGTCAGGCCGGCAAGAGGACCGATGTTCATCCCCCTGCTTGGAATCGATTGGATTGGCGCGGCGTTATGGTCGGTATTCATGTTGTCATTCACATTCGTATGTGTCTACGGCGATTTCTATGACTGGTGGGACGCTATTGAGATTCGTATCGCTTCCGCAATCGGATTGGCCTGCCTGCTGCTGAACCTGTGGCGCGCCACATTCCTCCATCACCCATACATCTCTTTCCAGGCGATGAAAAACAGGAATGTAATCCGAGCGACGGGCATTTATCTCGTGTTTTTTACGGTGATGGCCACCGAACATGTGTTTGAACATAGTTATGCCGCTCATATCCTGGGGTTCGACGAGACCAATATGGTGGATCTCAACTGGTATGTCTTCGCAGGCATCATGGCGGGATGCGTGTTTACTTATCTCACCTTCGCTTTAAGGAAATGGCGATACAAGACCATGACTGCCATAGGCTTCTCCCTGGCCGCGCTGTATCTGGCCTATTTCTATTTCCTCATTGACTACAATGTCGAGAAGGAGATGTTGTTTATCCCACTGTTTGTCAGAGGGGCTGCATCCGTCATCATCTCGATAGTCTTCCTCACATCAATCGTGCAGAGCGGTTTACCATTCCAGGTCTTTCCTCAGGCATTGACAATAAACGGGTTTACTGGGGCCGTGATGAGCGCAACCCTGTGTCCCGCAATTGTCGGGGAATTCCTGCAGCATACTATGGCAAAAAATGTGGCATTGATTGGGGACACGCTTGTCAATACCAACCGGCTTGCTGTCTCGATGCCATTGCCTGAGTTGTACGGTATAGTGCAGACCCAGGCACTTGTGGTGTCAATGAAGGAGATTTACGGATGGCTGCTGATTGTGTCGCTCATCGCCGTGCTTGTCATCGGGGGCAGCTACGGGCCGGTGCGCCCCTTCGCCATATTCCCTAAATGGAGCACTGTCCGCAGGGTTATGCGCCACGTTGTCCGCACTCTTCCCGGCAGAGCTTAATCCTGCCTCTCAAATACACAGTTGCCCCGTATCTGACCCAAAGCCGGATACGGGGCAACTGTTTTTGTTGAGGTGGTTACGAATCAGTGTTCGGATTCCTCGTCGTCGGTGTCTATAAAGGGCAATGACAGACGTTCGGCCTGGGCGATACGGCGGTTTCGCCAACATTTGCGGCAGACGGCGATATACCGGTCGTCTCCACCGATTTCCACCTGCTGGCCTTCCGTGATGATGTCGCCGTTGGAATCTATACGGGCATTGACGATGGTCTTATGTCCGCATGTGCAAGTCGACTTTATCTCATCGATGGTGTCGGCGATTTCAAACAGACGTTTCGAGCCTTCAAAGAGATGGGTCTTGAAGTCAGTACGCAATCCGTAGCAAATCACATTTGAGCCGAAATCGTCGACAATCATCGACAGCTGGTCAATCTGACGGGCGCTCAGGAACTGGGCCTCGTCAACCAGGAACCAGTCGACCACCTCCCCTATTTCCTTGAAATATTTCTTGGCGAAAGCGTAGAGGTCTGTCTCGGGGTATATCCATTGACAACGGCGTTCGATGCCGATTCTGGAACGGATGACGCTCTCCCCTTCGCGGGTGTCGATGGCCGGCTTCATACAGAGATAACGCATTTTGCGCTCCTCGAAATTGTAGGCCGTGGTGAGAAGCATGGCGGTTTTGGCGGAACCCATTGTGCCATAGCGGAAATACAGTTTACCCTTGCGGTGCATTGGAATATCTGATTATGATTGATGTCTTTTTATGGTTGCGAAATTAACCATAATATTCCATTCATATGCGATGGCGGGGGATAAAGTTTTCAACATTTTTTGTAAATTTGCACTTGTTAAACGGAAAGACATGACAGTTGAAGAGAAACTCGCCGGAGAGGAATCTACCCTTTTTGATTCCTGGGACAAGGAACATCTCTGGCATCCATATACTTCCACCATCAATCCACTGCCGACTTACAAGGTGATTTCAGCAAAAGGGAACCGCCTGAAGCTTGCCGACGGGCGCGAACTGATTGACGGAATGTCATCTTGGTGGTGTGCCTGCCACGGATATAATCATCCGAAGCTCAATGAAGCTGTCGCCCGACAGCTTGAGAACATGAGCCATGTGATGTTTGGCGGAATCACCCATGAACCGGCCATAGAGCTTGGAAAGAAACTGCTGTCGATGGCGCCACCATCGATGCACAATATCTTTTATGCCGATTCCGGATCCGTGGCCGTGGAGGTCGCGATGAAAATGGCTGTGCAGGCTGCTGTCAGCCGGAGCGGTTC
>URLF01000062.1 GCA_900548705.1 uncultured Porphyromonadaceae bacterium
GCCCAGTGATGCCCATCACACCGCTTTCCTTGTTGATGATTTTCTGCAGCTCGTCAGCCGAGAGGTTATGCTTCTTCATCAGGAAAACCAAAGCCCCGGGGTCAACATCACCAACGCGTGTACCCATCATAAGGCCTTCGGTGGGGGTCAGGCCCATCGAGGTGTCCACACTCTTGCCGTCAAGCACTGCGGTAATCGAACCACCGTTTCCGACATGACAGGTGATGATTTTCTGGGTGTTGATGTCAACCCCGAGAATCTCACACACGCGCTGTGACACATAGCGGTGGCTTGTTCCGTGGAAGCCGTAACGTCTCACCCCGTCCTCTTTATAGAATTTGTAAGGGAGGGCATACATAAATGACTTGGCGGGCATAGTCTGATGGAAGGCTGTGTCAAACACCCCTACCTGCTTGATGCCGGGAAGAATCTCCTCGACAGCCTCGATACCGGTCACGTTGGCGGGGTTGTGGAGGGGGGCGAGGTCATAGCAGTCCTTCACCTGCTGAAGAACCTCATTGGTAAGGAGAACACTCTTCGAGAATTTCTCCGCTCCGTGAACCACACGATGACCTACGGCGTCGATTTCGGAATAGCTCTTGATGCATCCGACCTCGGGGTCAGTGAGGATGTCGAGGACAGCCTTGACCGCCCCCTTGTGGTCTACCAGACCAAGCTCGCGGATAGCCTTTGAGCCGTCAGCGAGACGATATTTGAGAAATCCGTCATGCAGACCGATTTTCTCCACTCCACCTTCGGCGAGAACCTTCTCGTCAGCGGTGTCGATAAGCTTGTATTTGACAGAACTGCTGCCGCAGTTAAGCACAAGGATTTTCATTTTTAAGAATGTGTTTTATTTTATTGATTGGTTTGCGGTCATTATGATTGTCTTGTAGATGTCCTCGGCCGAGCATCCGCGTGAAAGGTCGCTCACAGGTGCGGCGAGACCCTGCAGCAGGGGGCCGACAGCCTCAACCCCGGCCAGACGCTGCACGAGCTTGTAGGCGATATTGCCGACCTCAAGGGAGGGGAACACCAGCACATCTGCTTTTCCGGCGATGTCACTCTCGGGAGCCTTGAGAGAGCCGACCGACGGAACCATCGCGGCATCAGCCTGCAGTTCGCCGTCAATCTTCAGGTCGGGAGCCATCTCATGGGCGATGCGGGTAGCCTCAATCACCTTGTCGACACGTTCATGGCGTGCGCTTCCCTTGGTGGAGAAGGAAAGGATGGCAACACGCGGCTCGATTCCGGCCACACGTTCAGCGGTCTGGGCCGCGCTGACGGCAATCTGAGCCAGCTGACGAGCATCGGGATCAGGCACCACGGCGCAGTCAGCAAACACGAGGATACCATTTTCGCCATAGGGGGAGTCTTTAGGGAGAAGCATCAGGAACGCGCCGGAAACCGTGTCGATACCGGGGGCGGTCTTGATTACCTGGAAGGCCGCACGCAACACATCGCCTGTGGAGTGAACAGCGCCAGACACCATACCGTCGGCATCGCCGGCCTTGACCAGCAACGCACCAAGATAGAGGATGTCGGCGGTCTTCTTGCGAGCCTCCTCCATCGTCATGCCCTTCTTTTTCCGGAGTTCGAAAAGGAGGGGAGCGTATTTGTCGATGACAGCCTCGTCAGAGGGATTCACGATAGTGGCCTTCGAGATGTTCTTCAATCCCAGTTCGGCAGCCTTGGCCGTAATGGCGGCATGGTCACCCAACAAGATTATCTCAGCCACATTGTCGGAAAGAATCTGGTCAGCGGCGGTCAGATTCCTGATTTCGTCTCCCTCCGGGAGCACGATTTTGCGGAGGTTGTCTTTAGCCCTCGCAGTCAATCTTGCAAAAAGACTCATAAATGAAACGTATATTAGTCTGTTGTTAGCAGTTTGTGAGGCCTGTATACAGGCCCGGTTGTCATTGCCAGACAATCGTATTGCAAAATTAGCAATAAAGTCGGTCATGGTGGTCACGATTCCTTTACAAATTTCTTTAAAACCGTTTTTTATTGTCCAGCTTGTCGTTTTTTTGTAATTTTGACCCCACAATGACAGAGACCATCAACGCGGCAAAAACCGCAGAAATCGAGTTGCTCGCCCCGGCCCGCGATGCCGCGACAGCCTTCGCCGCCATCGACCATGGAGCGGATGCCGTCTATATGGGCGCGTCGTCTTTCGGCGCGCGTGCGCAGGCCGGCAACACTATCGCCGACATCGCATCTGTGGCTCGTTACGCCCATCGTTTCGGTGCGAGACTGTATGTCTCCGTCAACACCATCATCTACGACCGTGAACTTGACCGGGCACGAAAACTGTTGTGGGATTTATGGAAAGCCGATGTTGACGCTGTCATCGTCCAGGACCTGTCGCTGACCCGTATGGAGGGATTGCCTCCATTGGCATTGCATGCCTCCACCCAATGCGACACACGCGACCCTCAAAAAGCCCGTTTCCTTGAAGATTGCGGTTTCACCCGCCTTGTACTCGCCCGTGAGCTGACCCTGGATGAAATCCGGGCTATCCGGGATGCGGTCAATACCGACCTTGAGGTGTTTGTCCACGGAGCGCTCTGTGTCAGTTACAGCGGCGACTGCCAGGCGAGCTTCGCAATCACAGGCCGTAGTGCCAACCGTGGTGAATGCTGCCAGGTATGCCGCTTCAAGTTCGACCTCGAAGACCGCGATGGGCAGAAAATCGTCAAAGGGAAACATCTCCTTTCGCTCCGCGATATGAACCGTCTGGAGAATCTTGAGGAGTTGCTCGACGCGGGAGCCACCTCCCTCAAAATCGAAGGGAGGCTTAAAGACGCGGCCTATGTAAAGAATGTGGTCGGTGCGTACCGCAAGGAACTTGACCGCATCATCGCCGCCCATCCCGACCGCTATCGCCGCAGTTCTTACGGGAAATCCTCACTGACATTTACCCCTGACCCGTCCTTGAGTTTCAACCGTGGATTCACCAATTATTTCCTGACGGCCCCATCCCCGACTGCTGGTTCCTTGGCAACCTTCAATTCGCCGAAATGGATTGGAGCAAAGGTCGGGGTGGCTGAACGGATGGCGGGTAAGGCTGTCATCGCACGGCTCGACACCACACTCAACAATGGCGACGGCCTCGGCTTCTACACCCGCGACGGGGAGTTCAAGGGATTCCGTCTCAACCGTGTGGAGGGGAACCGTCTTTTCCCCGCCGGAGAAATCAACATCCCCGCCGGGACTGTCCTTTACCGCAACGCCGACAAGGAGCGCGGCGACCTGCTTGTCGGGAAGACAGCGACAAGAAGACTGGCGGTCGACATATCCCTGAAATGGGTGAAAAGCCAAGTGGCACTCTCTATGAAGGATGAAACCGGATTGGAGGTGACGGTGGCAGAAGAAACAGAACGCCAAGAGGCACGCACCCCACAGGAGGAACGTCGCCGCAAGGAACTGGAGAAACTGGGGGACACTATGTTTTACGCATCCTCCGTCACTGACCTCTGCGGACAGTCATTCATTCCGGCCTCGGTGTTGTCACGACTTAGACGTCAGGCGGCCGAACTGCTCGAAATCGCACGGCTACCCGCCCATCGCCGTGAACTGCCCGGCAATCCGGCCAATGAAATCAGTCTGCCGGATGGCAAAGAGCTGTCGCGACACGACAATATAGCCAACCATATCGCCGCCGATTTCTACGCCGCTTTATCGGGAAAGGAAGCCGCATCCATACCATCCGCTCTTGAGGTTAACGGCAAACCGACCGAAGAGACCCAGGTCATGGTGACTCGCTATTGTCTCAGGCGCGAGATGGGAGCATGCCTGAAAAACAAAGAGGGAAGAAAACTCCCCTCTCCGTTGTATCTGACATCCGAGGGGAAACGCTTCCGCCTCGATTTCGATTGTCGTGAATGCCGTATGCGAGTGATGTATATTCCGTGACATCACCGCATCAGCCTCAGAATTTCAACACAAGTTCGGCCACTATCTTGTCGTTGCGGCCTTCCGGCGCCACGACACCTTTGTCATAGAAATATTTCTCGTAGTCAAGGATAATCTCCGCCTTCACTTTGCTGATATTGCAGGCCAATGAGGTCCCGAGAGTCATACGGCGACGCGACGGGTCATTGGTGACAAGAAAACCGTCGGCATCCGGAGTACCGGTCGAATGATCTGTCATAGCATCGAACCTTCCATGGAAACTCCATAGATTGAACGGATGCCAGTTGACAGGTATGCCGTAAGAGGCGAATGCCAGCCACGCGTTGACATCCTTGTAAGCGTCTCCGCAATAATCAAGATGCTGGTATTCCCCCTCGACCAGCAGATTGGCCACTTTCCATGACACTGCTCCGTCCACGATATTCATTCTCACCCCTTTGGGCTTCATCGAGAGGAAGCTTGCCGAAAGAGTGACATTACCGATTCTGTAAGAAGCCTTTGCGGCATAATCGAGGTCTTTCTGCCACACATCCTGGTCTGAGGAGGTAGAGGAATTGAACACCCCACCCTCCAGTGTCAGAGGTATGGCCGTGCTGTAATACCCCAATTGCACACCGACCTGGCGCAGATTGGCCATATCCTTTCCGAGGAAAGAACGGTTGGCGAAAACATAACTTCCCGGGCCTCGGAAAGCATCAACGGCAAACGGCACCCTGAATCGTCCCGCCTTCACCGCGAATTGCTTGGCGAACTTCCATCTTGCCCATGCGTCAAGGAATTTCATCGAACCTCTGTCACACAAGTCCACACGGAAATAATAGTCCAGGTCCTTTAGGATTTTACCTTCGAGTGAAACACGGGCATTACGCACCTGGAAGCGCTGCCGGTAGTCAGGCCATTCCCCTTCATAACGTCCACGGAACACCCCGTGGATTTTAGGAATCCTGTCTATCTTCTCCTCATCCTTACCATTGTCAACAGTCGACGGATAGGCACATAAAGCAGTCAACGCGGCCATCGCGCCTAATACAATCTTTTTACACATAGCAAGATACTTTTTTTGAATTTGCAGATGTTGTGTGAATTCTGGCAACAAGGGAGAAATTGGATATGGTTGCTGTCCCAATACATATCCGGACATTATAGATTTTCACAGTCAGTGAAATTTTTCAAGTCGAAGAACATAAGACGTGTCTCTTCATCCTTATCCAAATCAGTAAAGAAGCGGAAACCGTTTTTCTCATAAAACGGGACGGCTGACACAAGGGCATCCACCGTTATGAAACGGCAACCGAGCCGTTTTACAGTCGTGAACGCGTATTTGATGCTATCCAGAACAAATGTTCCCACACCAGCTCCCACATAACTTTCATTAACCGCGAGTCGGCCAATCTTCACAGCCGGATAATTTCTGCGACGTTTGGAATTCGGTATGTTACGGTTCAACCTGTTCCATATGTTCTTCTCATCGGGATTAAACGAAATCTTGTCGGCAAGCAAACTGAAATAAGCTACTGTCATATTCTCTTGCACATCTTCAAGAAGATATGTAACAGCCATAAGTTCTTTCTGAAAATGCTTGGCATCCTCAAAAAGAAAACCGTTCAAATCTTCTTCTGCGCATCTGAACGGCTTTATCTCTGTATCGTCGGAGAGTTGTATCTGGGTCAGTTTAGTGAAATCCATATCACCACTGGAAGTTGCTTATGGACTTCATAACCTCATAGGCTTTACGCGCCCTCTCTTTCTCCTCTTTCGACACAGGGCTGGGCTGCGAGATAATTTTCTCGAAGCGCTCTGCATCCCTTCCGAATAATTCAGGGGTTTCTTTAATTGGTCGTGCCATAATTAGAGGATTTCGGTTTCTGATTACAAAGGTACAACAAATTTGCGAAATGGAGAGTTGTCAATAAAAATTCCGCAAACCTGTATGCCCTTTCATTCAGCCATACGCTGGCGCACAACCTCGTAGATCATCACGCCGGCGGCCACAGAGACATTGAGCGAGCCGATTTTGCCCCGCTGGGGAATAGCGGCGAGTGTGTCAGCCACTCGCAGAATCTCGGGTGAGATACCGACATCCTCAGCTCCCATCACCAAGGCCACAGGCCCGGTATAGTTGCCAAGGGTATAGTCACGCGCCCCCTTCTCGGTTGCACACACAATCTGGTAGCCATTGTCTTTAAGGAATCTCACAGCCGATAGTATCGACCTCTCGCGACATACCGGAAGATAGTTCAATGCCCCGGCCGAGGTCTTCATCGCGTCGCCGTTGACTCCGACCCCTCCCCTTTCGGGGATTACAATCGCATCCGCCCCGGCGCATTCACAGGTGCGGGCTATCGCGCCGAAATTGCGCACATCGGTAACCCCGTCGAGCAGCACAACAAAGGGCATTTTCCCCTCCTCGTAAAGCTGGGGGACAAGATTGTCGAGCGAATGATAAGTGACGGATGAAAGTATCGCCAACACCCCCTGGTGGTTCTTGCGGGTGATTCGGTCGATACGTTCCGCCGGCACACGCTGCAAGACAATCCCGTAGCGTCGGGCCACCTCGAAAAATTCCTTTGCCAGGTCGCCTGACAAATCTTTCCTCACCAGGACTTTGTCGATATCCTTACCGGCCTCAATGGCTTCTATCACAGCCCTGAGGCCAAATATATATTCGTTTTTTTCAAGCATCGCGGTTTGTTTTACAAATTGAAGGGGAAATCCGATGATGTCACAGCCCGAGCAACGAACGGGCATTGGCGCGGGCGGCATCGTTGACCGCCGAGCCGGAAAGCATGACGGCCAGTTCATCGACGCGTTCGTCATCGGTCAGTTCCCTGACGCGGGTGACTGTGGAGGTGTCGGTGTCCTCCTTGAACACCTTGTAGTGGGCATTTCCCTGGGCGGCCACCTGAGGCAGGTGGGTTATGGCCATCACCTGTATGTTGCGGGAAATCTCATGCATCATTTCACCCATACGGTTGGCGACATCTCCGGAGACACCCGTGTCAACCTCGTCGAAGATAATCGACGGGAGCTGCATCTTGTCGGCTACAATCGACTTTATCGACAGCATCAGGCGGGAAATCTCACCACCCGAGGCAGTGTTCCCGACAGGCATAGGCTGCTGGTTCTTGTTGAACGCGAAGAGGAATTCTATGAAGTCGATTCCGGTGGCGGTCAGCTCGGTCTCCTTCACTGCCACCTCCACCTGGAGGTTCTTCATCCCCAACGGCAACGCCCTCTCACGCAGGAGGCGGGCGAACTCCACCGCCGTCTCTTTCCTGACAGCCGAAATCTCGCGGGCAAGGTCGAGAGCCTCCTTCTTAGCCCTCTTGGCAGCAAGACCGAGAGAGTGGAGCGACTGGTCGCCGAGGTCAAGGCTGCGCAGTTTCTCCTCCATCTTGTCGCGTATCTCGATAAGGGACTCCACGGAGTCAACCTTGTGGCGGCGTTCAAGGTCGTAAATCTCATTGAGACGTTCCTCGACAGCCTCAATCTCCCGGGGGTCGGCTGAAAGCTGTCGGTCGGCATCGGCGAAAGTCTGATAAATGTCCTGACACTCCACCCTCAGCACCTGGAGCCGTTCGGTTATCCCGTCGGTCCCTTCAAGAAGGTCGGTGAGGGAGTCAGCCTCGTCCGAAGCGGTCTTGAGGAATGTATCGACATTCTCCTCCCCGTCGCCGAGGGCATCGAGAAGACGGCGAAGCGACTCCTTGATGTCGGCCATATTTATCAGCACCTCCCTCTCACGTTCGAGAGTGTCCTGTTCACCCGCTTCCAGACGGGCATCGGCCAGCTGCTGATACTGGTAACGCAGATACTCCTCCTCGTCACGAGCCTGCTCGATATTACGGCGTGTAAGCTGGTAATGCTTGACAGCCTGACGGTAGCGACCATAGACTTCGGCGAATTTCTTCAGGCGGTCGCTGTTACCGGCCAGGGAATCAATCACCCGCAGCTGATAAGGGGGAGAGACAAGCAGGAGGTTCTGGTGCTGGGAATGAATGTCAACAAGCTGCAGGGCAATCTGCTGAAGCACGGCCACAGTGACAGGTGTGTCATTGACAAACGCCCGCGAACGACCTCCGGGGGCAATCTCCCTTCGGAGGATGATATGCTCTGAATCCCAGTCGACATCATTCTCCTTGCAGACCGCCTCCAGTGAGCCATAGCCCTTGACCGAGAATGTGGCCTCGATGACAGATTTCACCTTCGGGTCGCGCACCGCCTTGGTGTCGGCGCGTCCCCCCAACAACAGCGAGAGCGCACCGAGCATTATCGATTTTCCTGCGCCGGTCTCGCCGGTTATGATGTTGAATCCGGGGTGGAAAGCGATATCCACCCGGTCAATCAGCGCGTAGTTTGATATGTGGAGATTCTCTATCATCTTGGGGTGTCTCTTGTTTACTGTTCCTTGTTGGTACCGGCCTTAATCATATTTATCCTCTTCATTTCGGTAGGATAAATCGGAGTGAGGATTTCAACCACCTTCTCCCGCTCGGTCTGCGGAGCCTTGGTGTAGATGTTGACCAGTTCGTCGAGTTTGGCGTCCTTGAACAACGACAGCCCCACCGACATTCCGTCGATATTCATGACCGTCGTCAGTCCATCGAGACAACCGGTGATTTTTGCCCTCCCCTTGTCGGGGGAAAGCGCCATCTCGTCAAGCCCCAGACGGTGGTAGTCATAAAGCATATCGCGCAACACGGAAGTAGAGGGGTCGGTAAATGCCGACAATACCGCCGAACGGTTGCGTTTGTCCTCGAAAGCCTTCCATCCGGTCTCGCCGGAGGACTGGGCCATCTGGACAATCTGCGCCAGCTGGTCAAACATCTGCTGCCCCCCTTTTGGCGCGAATGAGTCGCTGTCGATGGCGATGAAAAGGTAGGCATAGAAATTCAGGATGGCAGTCAGCTGGCTCTCCATCGTGTTAAGGCTGAATGTCAGCGGCTCACCTTCCTGATATTCAAACTCGATTTTGTCATCCTTGAAATTCAGCAGGGTCGTGGTGTAACTTGTGTTGTAGACCGGCCGCGACACCTGCACCTGCAGGTCACCGACCATCTTGTTGTCGGTGTACTCCTTGATGGTGAAGAACATC
Source organism: uncultured Porphyromonadaceae bacterium (assembly GCA_900548705.1). Taxonomy (GTDB): domain Bacteria; phylum Bacteroidota; class Bacteroidia; order Bacteroidales; family Muribaculaceae; genus UBA7173. Next base: position 9,011 of record URLF01000062.1, read on the forward strand.
CGGCAGTCGATGCGTTCGTTTGTGGCGAACTGGAGGTTGGTGAAGTGGGTCTCATTCATATACTCGGTCACAGCTTCCTTCAAGGTCTCGAACACACTTTTGTTGGTGGTCTGTATCTGGTCGGTGTTTAATTCAACCTGGCAATTAAGCTCCTGGGCATCCATCCTCTGAGCCGACAAAAAGAAAGTCAGCAGCCACGCCACAACAGGCAACAACAGCCGCGACATGCTCAGAGAAGTGAAGTATTTCTTTGGAAACAGATGTCTCATCGAGTTCATTTTAGAGAGAGTAAATCAGGGAGAGATAAATCGCAGAAAGCTTTAGGGGCGCTGATGACTGGTCATCAACGACATCTCAAAGCTTCCGCTCCATAATATCGGCGAGGTCGGCGGCGACTTCGCGTTTTGTTTTGAGGGGAATTTCAACCGGAAGCTGGTCTCCACGGGTGAAGACCGAGACCTTGTTGGTGTCGGTGGCGAATCCCGCCCCTTTGTCGCGCAATGAGTTGAGGACAATCATATCGAGATTCTTGCGCTCCATCTTGCCGAGGGCGTTTCCGGTCTCGTTGTCTGTCTCAAGGGCGAATCCCACAAGCATCTGCTCCGGTGATTTCATCTCCCCGAGCGTACGGGCTATGTCAGGATTCTTCACAAGCTTGATTTCAGGGGGAAGATTTCCCTCTCGTTTGATTTTTGTGGCGGAGGGATTCTCGACGGCGTAATCAGCTACGGCGGCACACATCACAGCGATGTCAACGTCGTGAAATCTGGATTCACAGGCGGCAGCCATCTCCCGTCCCGACTCGACATCGACGACATTCACGGATGGTTGGGTGGCTTTGACAGACACCGGGCCGGAAATGACAGTCACCTCAGCCCCGCGAGACGCGAGCTCGTCGGCGATGGCATATGCCATCTTTCCGGTCGAGTAGTTGGAGATGTATCTCACCGGGTCGATTTTCTCACGGGTCGGGCCTGCGGTTATCATCACCTTCTTTCCCGCCAGACGCGATGGGGCCGCTTTGCGGCGGAAATAGGCCTCAAGCACTTTCAGGATATTCTCCGGCTCCTCCATCCTGCCTTTCCCCACAAGGTGTGAGGCAAGTTCACCTTCGGCAGGCTCGATGATGATGTTGCCATATGCGCGCAGACGGCGGAGGTTCTCTGTGGTGGAGGGATGGACCATCATGTCGAGATCCATCGCCGGAGCGACAAACACCTGCGACTTGGCGGAGAGGTAGGTGGTGACAAGCATATTGTCGGCCACACCGTTGGCCATCTTTCCGATGGTGCATGCCGTGGCGGGGGCTATCACCATCGCGTCGGCCCAAAGGCCGAGGTCGACATGGCTGTGCCACTCTCCGCTGTTGGCGGTGAAGAACTCGCTGACCACCGGTTTGCCGCTCAGGGCCGAAAGGGTCACAGGAGTGATGAACTCCCTGGCCGAGGGGGTCATCACGACCTGCACCTCAGCCCCGGCCTTAACCAGCAGTCTGAGCAACATCGCCGACTTGTATGCGGCGATGCCTCCGGTGATACCCAGCACGATATGTTTACCTTCAAGATGCTTCTCCATAACAGATGTCAACGCTTCTGAGAGCGCAGTTTTATGGCCATGAAGGCCCGTTTTGTGTTGGAGGGGAAATCCCCTTGCTGAATCCAGCTGAAATATCCAGGATCGCGGCGGAGGACATCCGAGGCGAGCTGTCCCTTGTATTTTCCGAAGTTGATTACTTCACGGTGCTGATCGTCATAAATCAGGCGTCCCATAAGATCAACATTCTTGTTCTGGGCCGAATAGTCTGAAAGCAAGGCGACATCGTTGGGGAGGTCTTCGTAACGGTCGAGCTGAGCCATCAGCACCTCATATGTGGCGCGGGTATCGGCGTTGGCCGAATGGGCATCCTCCAGTTCCTTGCTGCAATAAAAACGGTATGCGGCGGAAAGGGTTCGTTGCTCCTTCTTATGGAAGATGGTCTGCACGTCTATGAAGCGGGCGGCGGAAAAGTCGAAGTCGATTCCCGCACGGGCGAATTCCTCAGCCAGGAGAGGGATGTCGAAACGGTTTGAATTGAAACCTGCGAGGTCACATCCGGTGAAGCTCTCGGCCAGCCCCCCTGCAATCTCCCTGAAAGCGGGTTTGTCGGCCACATCCTCATCTGTGATATGGTGGATTGCGGTAGCCTCGGCGGGGATAGGACACCCGGGATTGACACGCACGGTACGCTGCACGTCCGAGCCGTCGGGCATCACTTTTATCATTGAGATTTCGACAATCCGGTCACGCAGTATGTCTGTTCCGGTGGTCTCCAGGTCGAAGAACATCACCGGTCTTTCGAGTTTCAGTTTCATTATCTTAATCACGCGCGCCCGAGACTTTCCGGAATCAGGCGCGCAAAATCGAGTTTTCGGTTTTATGTGAATTCAGAACAATCAGAGAGACGCGTCCGGTCGCCACCAACGGACGACGGTCAGGCGCAAAAGGACATCAGAAATCCTGTACAGTCATCGGCATCAGGATGATGACCAGGTCGGTGTTCTCGGCGTTCTCATCCGGGACGAACACACCGGGACGCGAAGGATCGGCGAGCTTCATAAGGATGTTCTCGGTCGGCAGGGTGTTGAATATCTCAATGAGATACCCGGCAGAGAAACCGATGACGATGTCACGTCCGTTGTAGTCACAGGGCACTTTCTCTACGGCGAAAGTCGAATGGCTTGTGTCATCCACCTTGATTTCAAGCAGACCGTGGGTGAAGCGGAGCTTCATCAGGCCGTGGGCCGGGTCGGCACAGACGCTGACACGACGGACAGCGGTAAGGATAGACTCGCGGTCGAATGTGGCGACATAGGGGTTGTCAGCGGGAATCACCCTCTCATACGGGGGGAAGTTCCCCTTGATGAGACGGCATGACAGGGTAAGTTTCTCGGTGGTGAAAGTTGCGGACTTGTCGGTCAGCACAACTTTCACATCCTCCTCCTTGGCGAGGAGCTGTTTGAGCAGCACCGCCGGTTTGAGGGGGAGGATAAGGCGGCGCTCGATGCCGGGAGCGGCGGTCTTGTCCTCATACTTGACCAGCTTGCGGGTATCTGTCGCAACGAAAATGATGCCATCGGGCTTCACATCCCAAAGGATACCCATCAGCTGCGGACGAATCTGGTCTGTGGCCACGGCGAAGATGGTGTTCTCGATACCGGCCATCAGCATCGACGAGGGGAGAAGCAATTCGGCGGGGACATCTCCGTCGGCGGAAATCTCGGCGAGAGGATCGCTGCTGACAGGATACTGGTTGGCGTCGAGGGCCACAAGGTCGAACTTACCGCCGGGGAAGTCAATCTGCATCGCCAGCGAATCGAGGTCAACTGAAATCTCCACATCCACGGCAGGCAGCTCCTTTCCAATGTCACAGAGACGCTTGGCGTTGGCGAGGAAGCGGCCACTCTCATCGGCTTGGCTTACTGCCAGACGGGCGACCAGAGTGTTCTCGGTGTCGGAGGCGGTCACGGTCAGCAACTCCTTCTCGGCATCAACTTCCAGGAGGAAATTGTCGAGAACCGTCAGGGTATTCTTGGAATTGATGGTCTTGCTGACTCCCGAGAGAGTCGAGTACAAGGCCCGGCTGGATACAGTGAACTTCATTGTCGGTCTTGTATATTTAGGAAAAATATCGTTAGCTATGGTTTAACACGCAAATTTACGAAATTTCTCTCTGTTTTCCCAACATTCCCACGAAAATCTTCCGTCCCCCTCTGTGTGAGAACATCCTGAAACGGAATAATGAGGTAAACGATAGTGTGTATATAGATTGAGGCTTGTTGCGACCATAATATGCCGCTGAATTCATTTGACATTCAACAATCATAGGGTCATTGCCGTTTTGAACAGCCTTGGTGAATAAGTCCATTATTTCATGTTTATTACCGAACTTAGCATCAGGCTGTCTCAAGATTTCAGAGACCAGCTGACGAATAGAATGAGGATAAATTATAAACGTATTGTCTGCATTGCAAGTGACATTTTTAAACTCGCTACTTCCAAAAAATACTATTACTGAATAGATTGGGATGCCGGGATTCTGTGGCAAACATCGTCTGATGGCTTGTATATGCCCAGCATTCTGCATAACTGGATTATAAAAGCGATGCTTTTCTTTACCATATGCCAATATTTGTGTCCAATATCTTTGATGTTCGTTGCCGAAAATCCAGCCGCTATAATCTTTTACTTCGAATACAATAATGCCAGCTTTAGTTGCTACGGCAACATCTACCTGCGTGTACTCTCCACTTGGTTTTCGAATATATAAGTCATGGAATATCGCTTTTGGATTGATGCCTTCCTTCAATAAATTCAGTATCACTCTACGTTCTGACCACTCTCCACGAGTTATTGGCGTGACCAGTTCAATAAGTTTCCGCTCTTTTTGTTTGACATAAATAAGATAGGCACTCCAGGATATCAAACAAAACAGAAATATGACAGTCGCGAGTGACATTTCGTATATTTTCTATCAGTCATTCTAACTCTCTATAAATCATTTGTTAGCTCAATGCCAATTGTACTATGTCAGTACTGTATGGGTAATTGGAGCAAAATAGACGCAATCACTTTATGGATATTCAACGGCCATTTTATATTTTTATTGCTATGATTTCTCTAAATATCCATGTTGCTAATCAGATTCGAGCCGAAGGAATTTATTCATCCGGGATATGCAGCGCTTTTTCTGGTCGAGATTCGGATGTACATACAGATTGAGCGTTGTCGCAACATTCGAGTGTCCGAGTATCACACTCACGGTTTTATAGTCGCATCCGCTTTCAATGCATCTGGTGGCGAATGTATGGCGCAATCCGTGGAACACTATTGACGGGATTTCAAGCCGTTTGAGAATCCGGCTGAAAGTCTCTCGATATGTGCGAGGCTCTTTCGCTTTGGAGCCTTCGCCTACCACATACTTTTCTACTCTCTGCTGTTTTTTCACCACATTCAAGGCTTTGAAGAGAAGCGGAGATATGGGGATTTCACGATTTGAATTCCGGGTCTTGGGCGTGGAGACATATTGTTCTGTTGCCATCAGGTCGCAATTGTAGATTCGTCCCGTAGTGCCCGCTACCGTAATGATACGACGTGCCATATCCACTTCCTTCCATTGAAGGGCACAAACTTCCCCTATGCGCAAGCCGCAGCACAGAGCAATCATTATCCCTATATTCTGTTGTGTCGGGGCGGATGAAATTGCGTTCAGCAGTTTTTTGTGGTCAGGTAATGACAGCACGGGCAAAACGCGCACGGATGTATCCGAGGGATATTCGATGTCCCACGAGGGCATCTCAGACATTCCCCTCTTTGCCCCGAAACGTCCGACGGACTTAAGCACGGCGATAATGTCATGGACAGTTTTCTTACTCAGCCCTGCCTCAAGCTTGTCAAGTGCAAATTGCTGTACTTCTGCCTCTGATATGGACACGGAATCGGCGAAAACGGGCATGAGGTGAGTCTTTAGAATAAGAGCATAGGCGCAGTATGTCGAGTGTTTGACTACGCTGCGCCTGTTTTCTTTCCATAGTTCCGCTATTTCGCGGAAAGTCGATGTGTTGTGCATACTTTGTGATTTTTATGATTCACAAGATATGCGCTGTCTTATTTCAACGGTTGCCTTTCGCCCGGTTGTGGTGCTTGCAGAGCATCTGACAGTTTGAGATATCAGTCGCGCCCCCTTTGCTCCATGCCGTGACATGGTCGGCATCCATTTCGTTCAACTTCCATATCTTGTTTACGTTGGCATAATGGCCTATGGCACAGAAAGGACAGTTAGACTTGCCGGTGGCTTTCGCTTGTTCGGTCTGGCGGCCATATACGGCTCGCTTTGTCGCTTCGTCAAAGATGCGGATATCAAGAAGCTTCGTGTCGTTTTCTCCACCTAAAAGAAACTCATACACGCCGCGCCTATTTTTCACATACGGGTCGGCATACAACTCCGCTACTCGCTGTTTCATATGAGCCGGGTTATATGGCTGTGTATGATATCTCTCGTAAAGTTCGCCCCACGGAAGTCCGCGCATCTCATTTTCAACGAGAGGGAACACAGTCCGCACCCAGTCTATGACAGAATTGAAATAATTCACGAGTTCCGTGATGTCGGAGCTGAAACGGTGGTCGCGCATATATTCCTCGGCTTTGCCACGGCTGACCCATTC
>URLF01000063.1 GCA_900548705.1 uncultured Porphyromonadaceae bacterium
GCGGCTCCTGAAACATATGCCTGCCACATCTGCATCTTGGAGTTCTGAGTATTGCTGAAAACTCCTTTTGCCGCAGTGACAAAAGGTCCGGAATAAACGGCATTAAGCAGTTCCTGCGTGTTAAGCGGTACTCCGGCGATATTTATCGTGCGGAACCATTCCTTAATCTCGGCCTCAGTCCCTTCACATTCGTATATGAGAAGTTTTGTGGCAAGGAACTTTTCCCTTTTTTCTTTGGCAATAGAACCAATGCTTTGGGGAAGTCCGTTCTCGTCCTTGATACCGAGTTTTCCATTATAGAACCGTCCTAACGATGTGATGCGCTGTTGGCCGTCGAGCACCTCTAAGCGGCCGTCTGCCGTCCTGTTGAAATAGATTACACCGAGAGGATAGCCTTTCAGGACAGAATCAATCACCGCCACATCCCTCTTGCCGTCGGCATATATATAGTTGCGCTGATATTCAGGCTGTATGGTCAGTTTACCACCCATACCGAACAGACCTTTAGCCTCAAGCTCGTTATAGACAAAACCGTCGCATATGTCGGCGACTGTCCATTCTGTATGTAGTTTTGTTTCCATTTTCTTTAGTTATTTAGTTGAAATATTAAGGTTTAGGAAAGGGAATGATGACAGAGACTTAAACGTTTGTGGTAATACACCATATTTCAGGATATTAGTAAGATGTTTGAAATATTAGGGATAAGTTTAGAGGTCGCAACAATTAAACCTAATGGGTTACCAAAAGAGAAACAGGGCGGACCTGCATTCTACATTAAGACGATACGTGGTTTTAATAGGCTTTACTGCAGACTCGTAATTAAGAATGTCGAATAAATATCCTATTATATTTCTTATCTTCATTAACCAAGGGTTGTGAAATATTGCTGGATTCTACCCAAAGGCCTTCGGAAAACCCTTTCCCTTCACTTTCAGTAGCACCTAATATTTCAAATTGCTCCGGGCAATATTTATCAAGAAAAGTGATAGGAACACCCATCGCCCCATGATAGTCTGAAGGAATTGCATCAACGAAGGGAACCTCAATTGCATCATAATTGTCATATTTTGCGTAACCCTTTCCTCTAATATCCTTATGTTTGGAATACATAATATTTTCTTCCATTGTCATAAGCGATAGAGGCTGATGGCGACGACCATGTTCCAAATTGGAGAACCAACATGAATTACCCAAGCGTGTATAGTTGCCTATATAGCCCATTTTTTCAGCTTTTTTCTTGTACGCCTCAGGAACCACTGTTCCTTCAGGGACACCAAATACCATATCAGTTGAGAAACCTGTAGCCCCAAGCCAAAGCCGATTATCCTTGATTAACGGGAAAACCTCTTTATAGGTAATGGCATTTGTATTACCTATCATCAGACATTTTTTGTCTGCTTCGAATATCCAAGCAAGGAACTCGCGGAATAGGGAAAATGGAGGATTGGTGACAATGATGTCGGCTTCATCACGCAGACGCGTGACTTCTTCGCTGCGAAAATCTCCGTCACCATCAAGATAACGCCATTCAAGGTCATGGAAATCTATGCGTCCGTCACCGTCAATATCATAGTCGAGCACGAATATCTTTCCACGCACAGAAGTTTTGTCCGGGTCAAACTGTGGCGCATCCTGCTCAAAAAGCGATGGCTGATAGGGAGTCTTGTATTTCTTGCTCTCGGGCGCGTACGATGTGGAAATCAGTTTCTTTAATCCAAGTGTCTGAAAGTGTTGTGCAAAATAGAGAGTGAAGTTACTCCATTCCGGGTCATCGCAGGGCAACAAGACAGTTTTCCCACGGAACACGTCAGGGTCAAATTCGAGATAGGCGTTTATCTCACGCTCGATATCGTAATATTGAGTGTAGAACTCATCATTCTTGGCGGCTTTGGCCGCCGACAGGGATTCGTTGGCCATGATTAGACGGAGATTATGGATTTGCCGAAAAATGCCGAAAGCATAGCAAGTGTCGAGACCGTGAAATTATGCTGTCCACTCAGCCACCGGGTTATCTCGCTCGGACGTTTCCCCAGCTGGTCGGCAAACTGCTTCTTTGTAAGACCGCGCTCCTGCATAAGCGCGTCGATTTTATTGGATATCGCGAAAGAGAGGTCAATCTCCTCCTTTATCTCCGGTGGCACCTGACCAACCATTTCCCGGTATCTGTTTCTAATATCCTTCATAGCTTAAATGTTTTGTCAGTCTCGATTGTCTTGGATGTTACTGTTACTGTTCCGTCGCGTTGTCCCTCTTTCAACAGTTCTTCAAATTTTTGTAACGTCAGAACATACCCACGCAACGAGTCATCTTCCTCATATGTCCGTGAATTTTTTACACCTCCGTTGCCGAGAACAAGAATACGGTCGGAGAGACGCAGACAGTATAGACGGAGTTTTGAGCGGAGCACAGGTAGAGCCACCACAGAATCACGCATCTTGCCCTCGGGACGGAAGAAACGTTCCAATGCTCCCTCATCAGCAATTTTATCTATAAGCTGCACAATGCGTAACAAGTCTTGATTCATTTGAGCATCTTCAATGAATTTGGAATAAAAACGTTCATACTCAGTCTCGGATTCTTCAGAGAACTGAATAGTGTAAATGGTGCACTTGTCTGTGTCGTTGACTAAAACTAGTTCTACTTCGCTCATATCTATAGTCTTTTTAATTACAACGCAAAGATACGACATTTATTTCACATAGATGTGAAATATCGAGATTTTTTCTGTGTGCGTGCAATCAGTTCATACGTTAGTACGTTAGCACGTTAATACGTTTGTACATCCATACGTCAGTACGTCAATACATCAATACGTTCATATGTCTGACGTTTCAGTTAGAAATTAATACCTCCGGGGTGTTCCAGCTGGAGGAGGGAGGCTTTCACGGCGAGGCCACCGGCGTAACCGGTGATGGAACCGTCAGCACCAATTACCCGATGGCAGGGGACAAGGAGGGAGACTGGATTGGAGGCACAGGCTGATGCAACCGCCCGGATGGCCGACCGACATCCCATCGCGGAGGCCAGCCCGGAGTAAGTGAGCGTTTCGCCGTAAGGGATGGCTGAGATTTGACGCCACACTGTTTTCTGGAATTCTGTGCCGACCGCCCCGATTTTAAACGCGGGAAGCTCGCGGCTGCCCTCCAGATACATTTCTATCCATCGGACAACAGCCTCAAAAAGCTTCCGGTCATCCTCATGGCAGGTTTCAATGGCCGGAATTTTCTTTTTCAGGGCTGCAAGATGACCTTGGTAACGGCGGGATGATGTCCAGTCGCACAGACACACCACCCCTTGGTGACAGCCTATAGCCAGGTCACCGAAACGGGTGGAGAAAATCTCTATCATATGATTGACATTAACGAGATGGAGGTTAACGGAGGTTGACGACCGTGATGCCTGCTCCTCCGAAACGGACATCCTCATCGGAATATGAGGTCACTCCGGGGACAGTGTCGAGATAATGGCGCAACGCCTGGCGCAATGCCCCTGTGCCGGTGCCGTGGAGAATCCTGACAGGAGACTGTTGAAACTGTATCGCGTCGTCGATAAAGTATGTGACAGCCTGCAAAGCCTCATCGGCGCGCATCCCCCTGACATCAATTTCGGAGCGGAAAGAGAGTTGTCGCTCACGCAGGGAGTCGGTGGTCGAACGGCTGAGGAATGACGCAGACTTCGCTCCCGAAGCCGGTTTTGCTATCGTGCGGGATAGACGCTGCAGTTTCACGGTAGTCTTCAACATACCGAAAGAACATACGGCATTGTTGCCCGCGATTTCAAGGATAGTGCCGACAGTGCCGCCACCATCAAGTTTGACGAAATCCCCCGGTTTCAAAGGCTCTTCCGCCTTACGGGTATCCTTCGCGGCATTGTTGCGGTGTTTGGGCTTAGGAGCTTTTTTGAGCAAGCTGTTCTCGGAATCATCCCGGCCGTCAGAAAGGCGGTCAGAGAGTTGTTGCTTCTCCTGTGACAGCTTTTCCCGCGCCTGGCGTGTACGTTCCTTGTCGGCCTGCGCCTCGCGAATCTCGCGGATTGCGCGTTCGACCGACGCGTTGGAGGAGTCGAGAATCCTTCGCGCCTCCTCGCGAGCCTCAGCGATTATCTCCCTGCGTCTCGCCCTCAGGGTCTCGGCATCCTCCTCGTAATGGGCGAGAGTCTGGTCAAGCTGCTTCTCCTTCCGTTTGATGTCAAGACGCTTGTTCTCCCAATAGCGCCTGTCACGGGCGATATCGAGTAGATATTTGTCAAGATTGACATAATCAGAACCGGCGATTTCCCGCGCATTGTCAATGACCTCGCGGGGAAGTCCGGCGGTGCGGGCAATCTCCAGGGCGAAAGAGCTTCCCGGCGAACCGATGGCAAGCCGGAAAAGGGGACGCAAATGCTGGCGGTCATAAAGCATCGAACCATTGACAAGCCCCTCGGTGTCACGGGCGAAAAGCTTTAGGTTCTGGAAATGGGTTGTAACCACACCCCACACCCCGAGAGCGTTGAGAGAGCCGAGTATCGCCTGGGCCATAGCACCACCAATCTGAGGCTCGGTGCCAGCTCCGAATTCATCTATCAGCATCAGCGACCCGACACGTCCGTTTTTAAGGAACAGCTTCATATTCCTAAGATGGGAGGAATATGTAGAGAGGTCATCGAGAATCGACTGGTCATCACCGATGTCGATGAAGACATCCTGGAAGATGCCCATGCGCGAGTTCTCATACAACGGAGGCAACACCCCACACTGGGTCATATACTGGATTATGCCGACCGTCTTGAGACACACCGATTTTCCACCGGCATTAGGACCGGAAATGACCAGAATACGTTCCGAAGGGGTCAGGCGTATGTCGAGCGGCACGACCTCCTTCCCTTTTGCCCTCAACGATAGCAAGAGGACGGGATGGACAGCGTGGAACCATTCCAGTTCGGGGACATCAGCCAGACGAGGCATCATGCCACCGGTCTCGGCGGCATAGCGGGCCTTTGCCAGTACGAAGTCGAACCACCCGAGGACACGGGTGTTCTCGGCCAGTACCTGAATGTAAGGCCGCAACGCGGCAGTGAGCTGAGTCAGGATTCGGGCAATCTCCCGCTGCTCTTCGAGCTGCAACTGACGCTGGCGGTTGTTAACCTCCACCACCTCAGCCGGCTCGATGAAGTAGGTTTTTCCGGAAGCCGACTGGTCATGCACGATACCCTGGATGCGCCGTTTGTTCATCGGAGGGACAGGAATCACCAGACGTCCGTCACGCACGGAGGGAGCGGCATCAGCCTCAAGCAGCCCCTCCTCGACGGCGCGGGCCATCACACGGCGCAGAATCGCGTTGGCTGTGCCAGATATGCGTGACAGCTCCGAACGTATTCCGGCAAGCGCGGGGGACGCGTTGTCGCGCACATTGCCATATTGGTCAATCACGCGGTCAATATCACGGGCAAGCTGTGGCAACGGGTCGAGAATGGAAGCCTGTGCGCCCAGATATGGATAAGAGGAGCTCCCGCCAGCTTCCTCGTCATCCCCCTCATCTCCTCCCGCAAAAAAGCGCGACACCTCAGAGGCGGTCGCGAGGGATTTTGAAATAAGCAGAAACTCATCAGCAGGGAGGAACGCGCCCTCGGCTTTGGCACGGGCAAGCGACTCTCCGAAATCGGGAACCGCCCCAAGGGAGAAACCACTGTCGGCTGAGGTAGCCCGGGTCATCTCATCCACCGCACCCAATGCTCCGGATATGGCGGCGAAATCGGTCATGAAAGCCATCGCCGCCACCTCCTCGCGTCCGGCTGAAGAGGTGCATAGTTCAGATATTCGTGTTCTGACGGCATTGAAGCCAGTCTTGTATTCAAAAGAATCGGGATATATCAAGGGGGAAGAAGTTTTGTCTGTTTTTCCACGGCCTCCCGTCCCAAGACGGGACAGCCGCATATCCTTAACTGAAAGGACAATGCAAAATTACAAAATTCGGGGGAATCCACCAACCATTTCAGATTAACCATTGTTATAATATCACAAAACGATTAAAGTCAATAACTGTTTCAAAAACCAAATATTATGAAAGCCTTATCATTAAACTTCTGGGGACAGACCAAATATTGGTGGGTAGTCCTCATCGTAGGGATTCTTCTCGTACTCGGCGGTTTCGCTTATTGGTTCTGGCCTGCAGCCGGTTTCGCCGTTGCCTCACAGATTTTCGGATGGCTGCTTGTCCTGGCAGGTATCGTCCAGCTTTGCGTGGCTGCCGGAGTCAACCGACCGAGAGGCTGGGGATGGTGGATTTGCGGCGGTGTCATTGACATGTTCGTCGGTTTCCTCCTGGTACGTTCGGTGATTCTTTCGGAAATCGTCTTTCCCGCCATCGTGTTCATCTTCTGGGGAGTAGCATCAATCATCGCCTCTGTCTCGACCCGTTCCAACAGTTACTGGTGGATGTATCTCATCAATGGTATCCTGCTGCTTATCATCGGTTTCTTCTTCCTTGAAGCCGGCTGGGTACAGGATATGATGATGGTTTCGTTCCTCTCCGCACTCGCATTCATCTACTGGGGCTTCACCATCGCGATGACCTCATACGACATGAAGCCGAGAGTAAGGGAATAACACTCCAATCGGCCTGAGCTACAGGCAAGACCATATACAAAAAAACGCGCGGCCCGGAAGAGAAGACAACCAATTCTTCCGGGCCGCTGTTTTAACAGAGAAACACCCGGGATTTGTCTTTTTCGCAAGAAAACCGTATCTTTGTGAATCATGGGGATTGCGACGGATTAAACTCACAGGTTTTTTCCGAGTCTAAACACAAAGAAAACGACTATCGTATATGAAAACTCTCAAATCCATATCGGCACCCGGACTGACGGCAAAGTTGTCTAAAGTCCTGATTGTCCCCGCGATGCTTTGCGCCACCGCGCTTATGACATCGGCCCAGGGATATTATGATGACGACCTCTATTACGATGCCTCCAAGGCAAAGAAGGAGTCGCCAAAAGCCGCGCCCACGAAAACGGCCAAGCCCTCTTCGAATTTCGGTGGCACCACCGTCCCGGCATCCGGAATGTATTATTACGACGGAGCGGCGTATGTGCCCTGGGACAGCGTTGGTGACTTCCGTGCGGCCGACACCTATCTCCCCACCGGAGGCTCCACCCGCGATGTGGATGAGTACAACCGCCGTGGCAGCTATCTCGCGTCCAAGCCTGATTCGATATCCCTGCAGGATTTCGAAGAGATGTCTGCTACCGAACAACTCGCCCGCTTCGGCAATTCACAGGTGGCCAAGGATGCCCTCGCTTCCCAGGATGGGATAACAACCGAGAATTACGCCGACATCTACAATGCCGGTTACTCCTCGGGCTATGACGCCGGGTATAACGCAGGACCGCAGACCGCGCTGAGCATAAACTTCGGAGCAGGCTATCCCTACGGATATTACAGCTATTACAACACCTGGGGATGGCCCTACTATTCATGGCGCAATCCCTGCAACTGGTATAACCCCTGGTGGGGCTGGGACTATTATTATCCCGCCTGGAGCTGGGGTTGGGGCTGGACCTCTCCCTCCTGGGGGTGGGGTTATCCCGGTTACTATCCCGGATATTATCCCGGCCACTGGGCCGGCGTGACCTATCGCCCGTCACCTTCAGCCGCCCACCGTCCGCGTTCGACAGGTTACAACTACGGAGCGGCAGGTTCCCGTGGAGGAAGATATGACCACGCCGTGCCCGGCTCGTCAAGCCGTCCGGGTTACCGGCCGCCGGCCTCAGCCAACGGAGGCTATTACGGAGGCTCGTCGACAGGACGCAATTCCCATTTCGGAACAGGTTCGGCAGGATACAGGCCTTCGGGAGGATATAGGACCGGTAATTCCGGAGCAACCAGACCCTCCGGCAACCAAGGCACCAACTATAACCGCAACAACTTCGGCTCCTCACAGTCGACCCGCAACGGTTCGTTCAACAACAACAATTCCAACCGTTCGGGCAGCTACTCCCCCAGCCGTTCATCCGGCGGATTCTCAGGCGGAGGCCGCTCCGGAGGATATTCCGGTGGCGGACGTTCAGGAGGAGGAGGCGGTGGCGGCCATCGCAGCCGTTGACCTGTGGCCCACTGTCTTGTCATATCAGGCTGACACCCCTCCCCCACATACTCACATAATCCTCAAAACTTGACACAACCTCGAATCACAATGAAGAAGTTAATCATATCAGCCCTCGCCGTCATTCCCGCCGCAGGGGCTATCGCCCAAAGCCCGGTTGACGCAATGGCTCTCTCCCAGACAGAGCTTCGCGGGTCTGCCCGGTTCATGTCAATGGCCGGGGCATTCACAGCCCTGGGAGCCGACCTCTCAGCCGTCGGGCAGAATCCGGCAGGTATCGGTATGTATCGCGGAAGCGACATCGGTCTCACCCTCGGCATCGACATCAATTCCAACAAGACCGAATGGGACGGCGGAAGCAACACCCAGAACTTCACGCGTGCCAATCTCAACAGCGCAGGGTATGTCGGGACGATGCTTTTCGGCCAGAATCGCGAGAACAGTATTTCGTGGGGATTCACCTACAACAGGCTGTATCGTTTCAACCGCACATACACCGGTGGCCTGAGCAATATGGAGACCTCACTGTCGAATTACATCGCCTCCATCACCGACGGAGTGGACCCTTCATTGTTATGGAAGGAGAGTGCGGACGGGAAGCCTCTCTATCCCTATGACAACTACGACTACAATGCTCCGGACTGGATGAGCATCCTCTACTACAACTCAGGGATGATCAACGCCGAGACATACACCGAGGGTGGAAAAGTTTATGAAGACAGTCAATATCGTGGTATGTGGCAACACGGGGGTGTTGATGAAAACGGCAACAAGATTGCTCCGTCATCAGGTATGGCGGACTTCCAGGTGAGGGAAAAAGGGCATGCCGACGAATACAACATCAGCCTTGGCGGAAGCATCATGAACCTTGTCTACTGGGGTATCGGAGTCGGCATCACCGACCTTGACTACACTCAGGAATACTGGTATAACGAACAAATCGACCGCGCACTCGTGCCTGCCTCACCTGCCGGTTATCAGCTCGGCACAGCCAACTATTCCGAACTTTATTCCTTCAAGAAGGTTTCGGGAACCGGAGCCAACTTCAAGGTCGGGGCAATCATCAAGCCGATAAACGAGCTGAGAATCGGTATCGCCGTGCATACCCCCACCTACTATGCCCTCAGTTCGTCGAGCTATGGAAGCACAGCTTTCAATTTCACCACCGCCGACCCCTCCTATAAGTTCAGCGGCTCGGAAGCGACCAACTGGGATGACTATCAGTTCAAGCTCAACACCCCGTGGAAGCTCATGGCCGGTGTCGCCGGTGTCATCGGAGGACGTGCCATCCTGAGTCTCGACTACCAGTATGACGCTTACGGGGACATGAAGCTCAAATACAATTCCGGCGACGCGATGACCCTCAACAACGACAACATCGCCCGCTATTACAAGGGGACAAGCACAATCAGGATCGGAGCTGAATACCGCATCACTCCGCAGTTCTCCGTGAGAGCCGGTTACAGCAACACCTCCACCGCATCGGGCACCGAACTGGAAGACGCAAACACCGACCGCAACAGGTCAGGGTTCCAGGTGTCGACAGCCGGATTCAACCCGTCATACGACGTCAACAACTCCACGCAATATGTCACATGCGGTCTGGGATACAAGGTCAGCGGATTCTATTTCGATGTCGCTTATGTCCACAAACACCGCACATCGACCTTCAATGCCTTCACCCCCTTCACCGACTATGACGGTGTGTGGAGCCAGGCCCCGACAGCCAAGCTGACCGACAACAGTTCGCAAATCGTGGCCACCATCGGCTACCGTTTCTGAGCAGCCCACATATTGTAAAACCAAAGACACCGCATAAAGATTGTCGCAGACCATCGACCTTGACAATCCTGAATTTCAGGATATCTGGAAGTTGATTTCCTATACCCGCCAGTCGGTCTTCATGACCGGTAAGGCAGGAACCGGGAAATCAACTTTCCTGCGTCATATAGTTGAGAACACCAAGAAGCGCCCGGTCGTGCTGGCCCCTACCGGTATCGCCGCCGTCAATGCCGGAGGTGTGACCCTCCACTCCTTTTTCCATCTCCCGTTCAAGCCCCTGCTGCCTGACGACCCGGAGCTGCAGATACGCAACCTGCGCCAACGGCTCAAACATACCGCCGAACAGCAGAAACTGATCCGGGAGCTTGAACTGATAGTGATCGACGAGGTATCGATGGTCAGAGCCGACATAATCGACTTCATAGACAAGGTGCTGCGTCTCTATTCGGGCCGCTTCCGCGAGCCGTTCGGAGGGAAGCAGCTGTTGCTTGTCGGGGACATCTTCCAGCTCGAACCTGTCGTGACCTCTGACATGCGCGACATATTCCGCGGCCTCTACCCCAACCTCTATTTCTTCTCGGCCAAAGTTTTCAGGGACTTCGCCCTGGTGCCGATAGAATTGCGGAAAGTCTACCGCCAGTCAGACAGCCTCTTCATCGGTATGCTCGACCGCATGAGACTCGGAGCAGTGTCGGCGGAAGACATCGCCATGCTCAACAGCCGTGTTGACCCGGAAGCCTCCTCGCCGGAGAGACAGAAGGAGTTCACGATGACTCTCGCGCCAAAGCGAGACACGGTAGACGCCATAAACACCTCGCGGCTCGGACGGTTAAAACGTAAACTCCACACCTTCCACGGGGAAATCAGGGACAAGTTCCCGGAGAACTCCCTGCCGGTGCCGCTGGTGCTTGAGCTTAAAGTCGGCGCACAGGTGGTATTCGTCAGGAACGACCCCGAAAAACGATGGGTCAACGGCACCATCGGCAAGATTCATTCCATATCTGAAAACTCACTGGAAGTGGAGCTGGAAAACGGCCAGATTCATACCATAACCCGGGAGGTGTGGGAGAATGTGAGCTACCGCTACGACAAGGAAACAAAGAAAATCGACGAGGAGGTGCTTGGCACCTTCACTCAATATCCTCTCAGACTCGCATGGGCGTTGACCATCCACAAGAGCCAGGGACTGACATTCCCCCGCGTGATCATTGACCTCGAAGGGGGCGCGTTCGCCGCCGGGCAGGCATATGTCGCCCTGTCGCGATGCCAGTCTCTCGAAGGGCTGACCCTCCGCACCAAGGTCAATCCCTATGACTTCTTCGTCAATCCGGCGATACGGTCGTTCAGCGGATTCTTCAACAATCCGGCAATCTTGGCCTCGGCGATGGCCTCCGCCAAGGCCGACGATTGTTTCCACCGGGCCGCCGCCTCTTTCGACTCCGGGGATTTCTCGTCGGCGGTGGAATATTTCACCGAGGGATTGTATGCCCGCGACGAGCTGCGCAACCCGGCGGTCATTCATCTGCTGAAACAGAAACTTTACCGGCTCGGCAAATCCGGCGACAGAATTGCGACACTGGAGGAGAAGCTGCGGGAAGCTGACAAGAAATTTCTCGAACTCGCGAAAGAATATGTGTCGCTCGGCCTTGACTGCCTGTCAGACGAGAACTACGGGGCAGCCATCGCCAACTTCGACAAGGCCCTGAAAATATCCCCGGGATTCACCGACGCCCTCCGGCTCAAAGGTGAGGCGGCGATGGATGGTGGTGACCACCTGACGGCTGCGGAATGTTTCGGGGAGATACTTCGGGAGCAGCCGAAAGATTTCGATGCGCTCTTCGCCATCGGGAAGCTGCATTGCCATCTCGCGGGAGAATCAGACAATCCGGATGAAGAGCGTTACAAGGCTCTCAATTATATGCTGGCGGCAGAGGAATCTAAGCCTGACTCCGCCCCACTGCATGACCGCCTGGCCTCTCTCAACGAGGAGATGGGCGACATAGAGGAGGCCGACCGCCACCGCTCGATAGCCCGTCGCCTGCGCAAGCGCTCGCGCCACTGAACATTTGGTCCCCGACGACGTTAGATTAGTAGGTTCAATCCAACGAATCAAATTACTAACCTCAAATATCGTCAGATATGAAATACACCCAGCCACAGCTCCCCTATGCAAATGACGCACTGGAGCCAGCAATATCACGCCGAACCGTTGATTTCCATTACGGCAAACATGAGAAAGCTTATATCGACAACCTCAACTCACTCATCGAGGGGACGGAATTCGAGGAGCTTCCTCTGGAGGAAATCATCCGCGACTCGAAAGGCGCGTTGTTCAACAATGCCTCCCAGGCATGGAACCACATCTTCTATTTCTTCTCCTTCTCTCCCGATGGCGGAGGCGAACCTGAGGGTGAACTTCGCGAAGCCATCGACAAGCAGTTCGGCTCGTTCGACAATTTCAAGAAGGAATTTGTCGACGCGGGTGTCAAGCTGTTCGGCTCGGGCTGGGTATGGCTGTCGCGCGACAATGACGGCAAGCTCTTCATAACCCAGGAGTCAAATGCCGGAAATCCCATGACACAGGGGCTGACCCCCATACTGACATTCGATGTCTGGGAACATGCCTATTACCTCGACTACCAGAACCGACGCAAGGATGCCCTGGAGAAGCTCTGGGATATCATCGACTGGCCCATCGTCGAGGGTCGATTCTGAAAGACCTGACAACAATTGGATGGCCTAACGCTAAACAATTGTTAATTAAACGATATTAACTACAAACATCTCAACCGTTGTCTCAACCGCAACGTTATAATATCAAACAGACAGACATAGATAACGAAACAATTAGAGACAGCAAGCATTTGAGATAGCAAGATTGCACTCCGCTTCAAAAGCGGACCGGCAACTAAAAAGAGTGACATAGCACTTAATTGTAAGCATAATGTGATGAATGGAGAGAGAGGCAGCTGTGAAGCCCCCTCTCTTTTTTATGTCCATACCCCGGAGGAAGCCGTCCTTGGAAAGAATGCTTACACAAATCCGAGATGTAGTAACCAAAATCAACACAATGGCCTGCCGATTCGAATCTTAGTGCTATCTTTGCATAGATAATAAATCTGACGTTCCTTATGGATAAAACTTTCAAGACGGATAAGACCTTCAAGCTCGGCTCGGTGTCTGAATTCTGCGACTTTTTCGGAGTGGAGACTCTCCATCCCCTGATTTCGGTGGCGAACTTCGAGGATTACGGGACATACTCCGAGGGGACAATGAACGCCGGGGTCTACTGCATAATGTATAAGGAGCTGCATTGCGGCGAGATGAAGTATGGCCGCAGCAAATATGACTATCAGGCGGGCACCCTGCTGTTCATATCGCCGGGACAGCTTGTCGGAATCAAAGGGCGCCAGGATCCGGACGCACCCAAATATAAAGGGCATGTGCTGATATTCCATCCCGACTTCCTGTATGGCACCCCCCTCGCCCGTGCGATGAAGGATTACTCGTTTTTCTCATATGACGCCAATGAGGCGCTCCATATGTCAGAGAAGGAGAAGAAAATCATTCTCGGCTGCATAGAGGAAATCAAGACGGAGCTGGCCAACAATATCGACCGCCACACGAAACAGATTGTCACGTCATACCTCGGTACAATGCTCAACCATTGCGTCAGGTTCTATGAACGTCAGTTCATCACCCGCGAGGTCAGCAACCGTGGAATCATGGGGAAGCTCGAAACCCTGCTGAACGATTATTTCGACAACAACCGCCAGGAGGAGCAGGGTCTTCCCTCCGTGCAGTATTGCGCGAGGGAGTTATGCCTGTCACCCAACTATTTCGGAGACCTTATAAAGAAAGAGACCGGTAACACGGCGACAGAATACATTCAGCGTTTCGTAATCGAGAGGGCCAAGATACTCCTGGCCGAGGGAGAGCTGAACATCAGCGAGACCGCGTATGAGCTCGGATTCAAATACCCCCATCATCTGACCCGTGTGTTCAAGAAGGTCACAGGCCGCACACCATACGAATACCTGTCATCATGTAATTGACCCTATAATATCCAAACCAATCATAATGTCCAAGAAAATACTGATATTGTCGGGCAGCCCGCGTCATGGCGGCAACTCCGACACACTCTGCGACCAGTTCCTGAAAGGAGCTGCCGAAGCCGGCCACACTGTCGAGAAGTTTTTCATCGCCGGCCACAAAATCGGTTATTGTTCCGCTTGTTACTACTGCCGCGAACATGACGGAGAATGCTGCAAGAAGGATGACATGCAGATTCTCATGCCGAAAATACTGGAGGCCGATGTGCTGGTGTTCTCATCCCCGGTCTATATGTATTCGGTTTCGGCTCAGTTGAAAGCAGTGTTCGACCGAATGGTTGCCCGGTATGAAGTCATCCGCGACAAGGAGCTGTATTACATAATGACCGCAGCCGAGGATGAGGAACACACCATGGACACGACCTTGGCCTGTATGCGCGGAATGGCGGATTGCATCCCCCGCTCGAAAGAGATGGGTGTAATCTACGGCAAAGGGGTGTATGGCAAAGGGGAGGTCAACTTCACCCCCGCATATGAGGAAGCATACGAGATGGGTAAGAGGGTCTGAGCCTCACCCACACTCCTTATAAAAAATATCGGCAGTGGCCGCGTGATAAAAATCATCGCTGTCACTGCCGACTTCGTAATCCGAAGCCAATGCAGGCTTTTTAAAAATCAAATCAGGGGAGCTTGTTGTATTCTTCGTCGGTGACCGGTTCGAGCCAGATGTTTTCGGTGGCTTCTCCGGGGACGGAAAAAGCCAGGTGGGCAAACCAGGAATCGGCGGCGGCTCCATGCCAGTGTTTCACATTGGCGGGGATATGGATGACAGTGCCGGGAAGAATCTCAACCGCAGGTTTCCCCTCCTCCTGATACCAGCCACGTCCGGCGACACCGACGAGCATCTGACCGCCACCTTTCTCGGCCTTATGGATATGCCAGTTGTTACGGCAGCCAGGTTCAAAAGTTACATTGAAGATGCCGACTTGCGAAGCAGAGAGCGGCGCAAGATAGCTCCGGCCGATAAA
>URLF01000064.1 GCA_900548705.1 uncultured Porphyromonadaceae bacterium
CCGCGCGCTGCGTCGGCTTGGAGAAGGGGTCATCGGCTCGTCAGTCCATCCCAACGCCCTTGAGAACGCCATCCACACCGCCGATGTGGTCATCGCCACCTCCCTGCGATGCCGTGTCGTGGTCGATGCCGAGGGGGAGAGGATAATGAAGAAGGGGGTGTTGGTGTTCGACCTTTCTGACGAACCGGGCAAGGCATTCCCGGCCATGGAGCTTGTCGACCTCGGGGAACAACATCCCCGTTCACCCCTATCAGGCCGTCACTACTGCCATTTCAACGTAGGGAGCGCGGTGCCGCGCACCTCGGCCATGGCCCTGAGCGACACCTTCATCACAATGCTCGACGACATCGCCGGATGCGGGGCCTGCTCCTCAGCCATCCAGCTCACCGGAGGCCTGCAGAAAGCCACCCTCACATTCCTCGGCAAAGCCGTCAACCGCCGTGTCGCCGAAATCGCCGGTGTCCGCTACACCGACATCAACCTCCTCCTCTCCCTCAGCTGACCTGACAGCGGGGAAACGAATCAATCACACAACAATGGCTGAAAAACGTAAATTCTATGTCGTATGGGAAGGGAGAGACCCGGGGGTCTATGACAACTGGGATGACTGCCTGGCGCAGGTGGAGGGATTCCCGGGAGCGAAATACAAGTCGTTCAAGTCTCAGCAGGAGGCGGTTGAAGCGTTCCGGGGAAACGGTGAGGAGGAGGAGACCTTGCTCACCCGTATCGCCCTCAAGAACCTCGAATCAATAGCAGCCACTTCCATACCGTCGAACCCGGCTCCCGCTACTCCAGCTCCAATTGGGACAGGGAAATCACGTTTCAATTCATCCCCGGCCGGGAAGCCGACAACCCCGCGTCCCGATTATTCCCGTATTCCGGAAATAAACCTCGCGGCAATCGCCGTGGATGGAGCTTGCGCGGGGAATCCGGGAATGATGGAATACCGGTGTGTCAGGGTTGCCACCGGAGAGGAGGTCTTCCATATCGGCCCATTGGCCGACGGCACAAACAATGTGGCGGAATATCTCGCGCTGGTCCACGCCCTCGCGTTGCTGTTCAAGCAGAATGATTCCACCACCCCGATTTACACAGACTCGGCCACAGCCGTGGCATGGGTACGCAACCGAGGATGCCGCACACAGCTCACCCCCACGGAGCGTAACCGGAAGATATTCGAGATGCTCGCACGCGCCAACCTATGGTTGCGCTCTCATTCGCCGCGCAACCCGATTCTCCGCTGGAACACCCCTATGTGGGGGGAGATTCCCGCCGATTTCGGACGTAAATAACGTGAGCCTTATATAAGAATTCACGTTAAACAGCATATCGGGGAATTACTTGTGACGGGGAAGAGCCAGAGAGGCAAGCAATGATGTCACATAGGGAGTGGGATGCACCACATTGGCGCGTGTGAGATATTCACGCGCCTTCTCGGCATAGGGACCGCAATAAAGCAGTCGCGGGTTCTCCTCTCCCGCCCCTCCGCCGGGAGCGTTGACACCGACCGCCTCGCGGTTTTCCATATAATAATAATTGCCGAGCGCGAGCAGGGAATCATAATCGGCGGGGGCGACGGCGAGTATCGACTCATATGCCCTTATACCCTCCTCGAAATCGCCACAAAGCATCGCACCCTGGGCAAGCGTCATGAGGAAGGCGGTGTTGGAGGGGTCGCCCTGAAGCATCATCCGGCTGTATTCGACCATCTTGGCTCCATCCTTGCGGTAGGTGTAGTAACGTAGCAGGTAGTTATCCATCGGGCGGCGCATCCAGGGGTACGCCTCCTTGACGCGTAACAGGAAATCACCGTAGAGGTTTGACTTACCGAGCTGGAAACTGGTAGATTTCACCCTTGACAAAACCGAGTCGAACGGGATTTTTGCGTTGAGCGCCTTGACCATCAGCTCCATCTCGGCCACGGTGTCGCCACGGACGGCATTGGCCACGATAGCCTTTCCGTAAGTGGCCGCCACATCCGGACGCGCCTCAAGCATCTGGTAATATGTGGCCGCAGCCTGGGCCCACTCCCCTTGGTTGAAAAAGCGGTCGGCTTTCAGTTCGAGACGGGAATAAGGGGTCTGGCCGCGCATCCCCGTGAAGGGGAACACCACCAGAATCAAAAGCAGTATGTTTCTAATAACAGGGGACATAACGGCAAGACACACTATGAGATGGAATCTATCCTTGAAACGCAATATGGGCTGAAAAGTTGCATATCTCGCCAATAATTTATACCTTAGCCCTCCCAAAACAGGATTAATCCCTGTTGAGGATTCAAGAATTACCCAAGAGCTACACTTACGTCATGATTAACCCACACCGTTATTGCGTCATCATGTGCGGCGGCATCGGCAGCCGTTTCTGGCCTTACAGCCGCGAATCGAAACCAAAACAGTTTCTTGACTTCCTCGGCACCGGAAGGTCGCTCCTCCAGATGAGCTACGACCGCATCCTGCCGATTGTCAAGCCGGAGAATGTGCTGGTCGTAACCAACGCCCAGTACGCCCCCCTGATCCGCGAGCAGCTGCCTGACCTCCCCGAGGAGAACATCCTCCTCGAACCGGCACGACGCAACACCGCCCCATGCATCGCCTGGGCGGCCTACCATATCTCGGCCATCGATCCCGAGGCAAGCATCATCGTAGCCCCCAGCGACCACCTCATCACCAACGAGCCACTCTTCAACGAGGCCATAACCAACGGCTTTGATTTCGTTGAGAAGCACGACGCCCTGCTGACGCTCGGCATCAATCCTGTCCGTCCCGAGACCGGCTACGGCTACATACAGGTGGGTCAGAAGGCCGAAGGTGACATCTTCCATGTCAAGACCTTCACCGAGAAACCCAAGCTGGAACTGGCCAAGGTGTTCCTCGAATCAGGGGAATTCTTCTGGAACTCCGGCATATTCCTCTGGAGCGCCCGTACCATCATCCGCGAGCTGAAAGCCAATGCCCCCGATGTGGCCAACTGCTTCGAGAAGGGACTTGAATATTTCGGCACACCCCAGGAGAAGAAATTCATCGACGAGAATTTCCCCGGCTGCATGGGCATATCCATCGACTTCGCCGTCATGGAGAAAGCCAAGAATGTTTATGTCGAGTGTGTCTCCTTCGGCTGGAACGACCTCGGCACATGGAGCGCCCTCTATGACAATTCCCCCAAGAACCGCGACGCGAACGTCACCCAGAACTGCAACGTCCTGGCCTACAACTCCACAGGCAACATCTTCGCCGTCAATGGCGAGAAACTGGTGGTGGTCGACGGTCTGAAAGACTATATCGTCGCCGATGCAGGCGATGTGCTGCTGGTATGCCCCAAGTCTGAGGAACAGCGTATCAAGCAGATGGTCAACGACGCGAAACTCGCCTTTGGCGACAAATATCTCTGACAATCAAACCCGGAGAATTGAAAAGACTCCGCAGACACCGGCCTGTCACGCCCGGGCGCGCATTGCGCCTGGGCCGTGTCATTATATCGGTAGTGATGCTGGCGGCAATCACATTGCTGTTCACCACCCTCAATGCCCGTATAGCCCTGTCACTCGGCTGGGCGGCAAAATTGCAGGTCATGCCGTTGGCCATGACAGGAGCATTGACCTCCCTGGCCGGATGGCTTGTCATCACGCTCATTTTCGGCCGGGTCTACTGCTCCTCGGTCTGCCCTATGGGGACATTGCAGGATATCGTCTCCCGGATACCGCGCATGCGCCGGCAATGGAAGCGGCGCCACCCCTATCATTTCTCCGAGGCCAACAACAAACTGCGCTATTTCGTGCTGCTTGCCGTCGCGGTCTGTGCGGTCGGCGGTCTGGCGGTGGTTCCCACTGTCCTTGACCCATATTCCGCCTTCGGGCGCATCTGCAGTACCCTCCTGCTTCCCGTGGTCGAGCTTATCGGCGGAAAGGAGGTGGTCTTGAGTTCCGGGATAGCCTTTGCGATTGCCGGAGTCACGCTGGTCGCAGTAGCCGCAGCGGCCTGGCGCAACGGACGCATCGTCTGCAACACGGTCTGCCCCGTGGGGAGCGCGTTGAGCATCCCGGCCAGATGGTCGCTCTATCATTTCGACATCGACACCGACCGGTGTATCAACTGCCGTGCCTGCGAGCATATCTGCAAGGCGAAATGCATCTCTATGGCCGACCATGTGGTCGACTCGTCGCGCTGTGTGGTCTGCTTCGACTGTGTGGACACCTGCCACGAGGGGGCCATACGCTACACAACGCGCCGCAAACGGCTCTCCATCCCCATGATGCAGCGCGTAGGCGGGGAGGTAGGGACGGCCACCAACGCCTCCGCCCCCAATCCGACCCTCCCGGCTGTCAAAGAGAAAGCCACAGGACAGCCTGTGAAGATAGACCGGCGCAGGTTTCTCGCCACAGGCTTGCTCGTCGCAACCGCCCCGGCCCTGTCGGCAATCGCCGATACCGCCGCGAGGTTCGAGGCAGAGGAGTCTGGAGCCCGCAAGCTCCGACCCACCCATCCGGTGGCACCTCCGGGAAGGCGTTCGATGGCCGACTTCCTCGAACGTTGCACAGGTTGCGGCCTGTGCGTGGCCCAATGTCCGACGCGAGTGCTGCGTCCGTCATCCACACAGTTCGGATGGTTGCATCCGCTCCGTCCGGTGATGGACTACGACCGGGGAATGTGTGAGTTCAACTGCACCCGCTGTACCGACCTCTGCCCCACCGGCGCGCTCACCCCTCTGACCATCGACGAGAAACATATCTTCATCATCGGCCACGCCCGTGTGGAGACCGCCAACTGTATCGGATGCGGACTCTGCGCCGAGAACTGCCCCAAACAGACCATACGCATAAAACGCCGCCCTGCGCCCGATGCCGGATATACCGGTAGCCGCAGCGAGTATGTCGCCCTGGTCGACACCTCCAACTGCATCGGCTGCGGAGCATGCCAGGAGGTCTGCCCCGCCACCCCCTACAAGGCCATAATCGTAGACGGCATAATATAAACCCCGACCGGAATCGTCCCGGTCTCCACCACATCGACAGCAATGCGACAATATCTTGACCTGCTGAGACATATACGCGACAACGGCACTGACAAGTCAGACCGTACCGGGACCGGCACGCGCAGCGTGTTCGGCTACCAGATGCGCTTCAACCTCGAAGAGGGATTCCCCCTGCTGACCACCAAGAAGCTCCATCTCAAATCTATCATCTATGAGCTGCTATGGTTCCTGAAAGGGGACACCAACGCCCGTTACCTCCAGGAACACGGTGTGAAAATCTGGAACGAATGGGCTGACCCCGACGGGAATCTCGGCCACATTTACGGCTACCAGTGGCGTTCCTGGCCCGGATATGACGGAGAGTTCATCGACCAGATAGCCGAGGCGGTGGAGACCATCAAGCACAATCCTGACTCGCGCCGTATCATAGTCAGCGCATGGAATGTCGCCGACCTCAAGCGGATGAACCTTCCTCCATGCCACGCTTTCTTCCAGTTCTACGTCGCCGACGGACGGCTATCGCTGCAGCTCTATCAGCGCAGCGCCGACACCTTCCTCGGGGTGCCTTTCAACATCGCCTCCTACGCCCTGCTGACCATGATGATGGCCCAGGTGTGCGGTCTGCGTCCCGGCGACTTCATCCACACCCTGGGTGACGCGCATATCTACAACAACCATTTCGAGCAGGTGGAGGAGCAGCTGTCGCGCACACCGCGTCCCCTACCCGTGATGAAAATCAATCCCGACGTGAAATCGATTTTCGATTTCAAATATGAAGACTTCACCCTCGAAGGATACGACCCGCTGCCCCATATCAAGGCCGCAGTCAGCGTCTGACCTCAACCCAGCCGACATATGACAACAACGATAATAGCCGCCGTGGCCTCAGACCGGGCCATCGGGAGAGGTGGAGACCTCGCTTTCCATATCTCCGCCGACCTGCGCCGCTTCAAGGCTCTCACCACCGGCCACACAGTAATCATGGGGCGCAAGACCTTCGAGTCGCTTCCCAAAGGGGCATTGCCCAACCGCCGCAACATCGTCGTGACCCGCGACCCCTCCCGCATCTTTCCGGGGGGAGAGTGCGCTCCCTCCATCGTGGACGCGATAAGGATGGCGCAAGAAAGCGGGGAAACCGAGGCTTTCATCATCGGCGGCGCACAGATTTACGCCCAGTCGCTCCCCTTGGCTGACCGCCTGGAAATCACAGCCATCGATGCCGAGGCCCCTGATGCCGATGTCTTCTTCCCGGAAATCACCCCGGAGGAATGGAAGCTCACCGAAGAGTCCCCCGCAGAGACCGACGAGAAAACCGGAGTGACCTACCGCTTCCGCCGCTACCTCTCCACCCGTAGCTGAACAGCCCCCAACAAATCGGTGTCACGCGATTACAAAAAGGCCGGTGTGTCAAAACTCATTTTGTTGACACACCGGCTTATGCGTAAACCTGTCAGTCCCGGTTTATTTGCGGGTGAAAGGAATCATGTCGCCATCCTCGTCAGTGGCATAGAGGGTGTTGCCATTTATCCTGACAGAGATGGTGGCATCCACATTGTCACCCTCGGAATCATATCCTGTCATATAAACAACAGCACCTTCACTGAGATCGCCGGAAACGGTGTATGTACCGTTGACATAGTAATTGTAGGTATATCCGTCGTCATCCATCTCAGTGGTGGTCATGTTGAAGTTGCCGTTTTGGGAGAATGTCATTTCTCCATACATGTACTCGCCGTCATCGGGATCGGTCCACTCATAGAACCAGGTGCCGACCAACGCGCTGTTGTCGTCGTCATCATCACCGCATGACACAAGAGCGAACGAAAGTGATGCGAAAATCGCAGCAAACAAAAGTTTGAGATACTTTTTCATTGTGGTTTGTTGATTTGTTAAAATTGGTTTAGGTTGATGGGGCAAAGTTACTCTTTTTTCTTAGAGTTACAGCATGTTTAACCTATAAAAACGCCGGTGCGTTTGGTTTTACGGAAATAAAGCGTTAACTTTGCACGTCAATATACGCCTCAGGCAGCTCCTGAGGCAGATTGACAGACATCCCCATATTGCCCTGGTAGTTCAACGGATAGAATAGATGTTTCCTAAACATTTGATAGCAGTTCGATTCTGCTCCGGGGTACAAATTTCACCAGATGATTGGAACTGAAGCCGTCTACAATAATGCGAGTGTTGCTCATCGGGGCGATTGCCCTGCTGATGGCGGCCTGCGCCTCTATCGGACGGCCTGAGGGAGGACCGAAAGACGAGACCCCTCCTGCCTTTGTCCGCGCCAATCCGGCTCCCGGGGCACTGAATGTCGAGCGAAACAAAATCGACATGTGGTTTGACGAGAACCTGAAACTCGACGACCCCGCCAACAAGGTTGTAATCTCACCCGTACAGAAAGAAAATGCCCGCGTCAGCGCCAACGGACGCCACCTCACCGTGGAGTTCCGCGACTCGCTGGTCGACTCCACCACCTATGTCATCGACTTCGCCGACGCCATCCGCGACCTCAACGAGGGGAACATCCTCGACGGGTTCGCCTATGACTTCTCGACCGGCGACCATCTCGACACCCTGGCCATATCAGGCATGCTCTTCGAGGCCCGCAACCTGGAGCCTGCACAGGGGATGGTTGTCGGGGTTTATTCCAACCTCGCCGACTCGGCGGTGAAGACCCTCCCCCTCGAACGTGTCGCCAAGACCAACCAATACGGCCAGTTCACCATCCGCGGCTTGCGTCCCGGCTCCTACAACATCTTCGCCATTGACGACAAGAACCGCGACTGGCACTGGGACCGCTCCGAAAATGTGGCCTTCTTCCCCCTGACCATCAGCCCGTCGGTAGAGCCGGTCGAAGTGGCCGACACCCTGCGTTCCTCTGAGGGAACCGACTCGGTAGTGACCCGCCAGGGATGGCATTACCTCCCCGACGACATACTCCTCACCTGGTTCAACGAGAACTACCGCAGCCAATACCTGCGCGACAACAAACGTCCCGCCCAGCGTTATCTCGAACTTAAATTCGGCGCACCGCTCGACTCGATGCCTGAGTTCACGATTGTCAACGGGAAATTCTCCGGACGGCGGCTTGATGAGCTGTCGGTGCTCGAGACCCGCGCCGAGCGTGACTCACTGGTCTACTGGCTGACCGACACCGCACTGGTCAACCAGGACTCCATATTGCTGTCGGCCCGCTACCAGAAGACCGACACGCTCGACCGGCTTGTCTGGCAGACCGACACCCTGAAGATGTTCTGGCGTCGCCCGAAGCTTGACGAGAAAGCCGCCCAGAAAGCATGGGAGAAGAAGCTGAAGGCCATCGAGGATGCCCGCGAGAAGGGTGACTCCGTGGCCCTGGCCGCCGCCCTCGCCGACACCATCACCCAGCCGACATTCCTCACCCTCACCGCCTCGACTCCGACAACCCAGGAGCTGAACCTACCTGTCCGATTCGAAGCCCCGGAGCCATTGCGCCCGGTCGCGCCCGACGCGTGGAGGCTTGAAGTGATGCGCGACTCGGTATGGACCCCCCTGATCGATGTTTCCCTGCTCCCCGACTCCGCTACCGCCCGTGCCCTGATTCTCACCGCCAAATGGGAGGAGGGGATGAAATACCGCTTCACGGCCGACTCGGCACGTGTCGAGAACATCTACGGGGAGTTCAACAAGCCGTTCACCCACGAGTTCACCACAAAGAAACTCGAGGACTACGGCAACATATACCTCAACCTGACCGACCTCGGCGCCCTCAACCTCCCCGACAGCGTGAATGTGATTGTCGAACTGCTGTCAAAATCAGACGAGGTAAAGGCCACCGCCACCGTCAAAAACGCGACAGCTGCTTTCAGCTATGTCGCGCCGGAGACCTATTATGCCCGAGCATTTATCGACGTGAACGGCGACGGGGTGTGGACAACAGGCGACCTCACCGCCAAACGTCTGGCGGAGGATGTCTTCTACTATCCCAAGAAGCTGCTCCTGCGCAAGAACTGGGACCTCGAACAGGACTGGTCGCTGCTTGAGACTCCCGTTGACAAGCAGAAGCCCGACGCCATAAAGAAGAACAAGCCAAAGACCAAGGAGACTGAACAGCGCCAGCCCGGAGAGGATGACGAATATGAGGATGGCTACGACCCCGACCAGGGGGCATGGGGCAACGGCTCGCAATACAACAACTCCGGCTTCAACCGGCAGGGTGGCGGACGTGTGCAGACCGGCGGCTTCGGCTCGGGAGGACGCGCCACCCACCGCGATTTCTGATCCGGCTCTCAGTCCGACCCTCCATACTCTCCCCATTAATCCCAACATCAAACCTATCCCCGAGATGCTCGACAAAGACATGATAAAAGAGCCACGCATGTGGCAGCTGGTGATGGAGGCCCCCCCCCACACCCTGTCTGTCATGGCATTCTCACCCATCGAGCATCACACCCTCATCTCGGAGGAGATACCCCTCGCCAACACCGCCACCTCCCCCCTCAAGGGATTTCAGGAGGCGGTCTATGACAATCCACTGCTGCTTGCCGATTTCCGCCAGACCACCATCCTCCTCCCCACTCCACGGGCCATGCTCGTCCCTGACATACTGACCGACACATCCCGGCGAGAGCAGGCTTTCCGCGAGGCATTCCCACCCTCCGGGGCTGACGGGCCGGAGGAGATTCTCGCCGAGGAGCTTCCCGCTCTCGGGGCAACAATGCTGACAGCCATCAACCGTGAGTTCCTGGGGTTTCTGCGCCGCACCTTCAACAACCCGCGCATAAGCCACACCCTCACCCCCCTGGCCCTATACTTCAAGGCCAAACACCCCACCCGTCCCCACGGTAAAATGATTGCCAACCTCCGTCAGGGGCGATGTGACATCGTGATACTCGGCGGCAAAGCCCCGATGGTAATGAACAGCTATCCTGTCCGCGACCCGATGGACTCGGTCTACTACATAATGGCCTGCCGCGAGGCGTTCGGGCTGTCAGCCACCGATGAGCTAATCCTCGCCGGGGACAACGCGTCCCGGGGAGCCGTCACCCCGGTCTTGCGGCGGTTCATCCGCTACGTTATGCCGGCCATCTTCCCCTCCACCATGTTCCGTGCGGGCCGTGCAGCCCTCCGCACCCCCTTCGAGATGATAGTGGCCCCGCTGGCCTTACCTTCTTCGTGAGATATATCTCTCCTCTTACGCGGACGCGCCACGGCGCGTCCCTACCCCCCAATCCCTTTCATTACTCCATCAGTGACCCATGCGCATCATAAGAGGTAAATACGGCAGACGCCGTTTCGACGTCCCCACCAACATCACCGCCCGTCCCACCACCGACTTCGCCCGCGAGAACATCTTCAATGTCATCGAGAACCTTGTCGACTTCGAAGAGGACACCCCCGACGCGCTCGACCTCTTCTCCGGCACCGGAGCCGTCTCCTTCGAATTCCTGTCACGCGGTTGCCGCTCCGTGACCTCGGTCGAGAAAGCCGCCACCCAGTCAAACTTCATCCGGAAAGTGGTCTCGCAGCTCGGGGCTGACAACCACACCCTCCTGCGTGGCGACGCACTGAGATATATCCAGGCCGCTCCCCGCTCATTCGACATCGTTTTCGCCGATCCCCCATACGACCTTCCCGGCTTCGCTGAAATCCCGGAGAAAATCCTCGGTTCGAAACTCCTCCATCCCGGCTCTCTCTTCATCATCGAGCATTCCGGCAAGCATGACTTCTCCCACCTCCCCCACTTCCTCGAGCATCGCGCCTACGGTTCGGTCAACTTCTCCATCTTCCGCATCCCCTCGGAATAACGCCGCCCCCCGGCAGTCCTCCAAGCTCCCTACCAGTCAATAAACCTGTCATGCGCTCCTTGCCGTTATCACTCCTGCTTCTCCTCGCCGTCAGCCTTCTTTGCGGTTCCTGCCGCAAGGAAACCTCCAATATGCCCCTGCTCCTGCAGGCCGACTCCCTGATGGACACCCACCCCGATTCCGCCCTCTCCCTCCTCCAGACCATCGACACGGCGACCATCCCCACCCCCGCCGACCGCGCCCTCTACCTCCTCCTGCTGACCCAAGCTGAGTACAAGATTGGCATTGACGAAACTGATTCAAAAAACATCAAAATTGCTGTGGACTATTACAAGGGCAACACAAACGATAGACACAGAACACTCCAGTCTCTCTTTCTACTCGGACGCATACATCTGAATGCCAATCAGAAAGAGGATGCCATACCCGTCCTTTTTGAAGCAGAACATATGGCATTAGAAATAAATGACCAGTTTTATCTTGGACTTATATATCGCGACCTGTCAATAATCTATGGCGACATACTTTCTTTTTCAGAGGCATCATTATACGCCCAAAAATCCATAAGCGCGTTTGAAATCGCCGGCAATAACGAATTCGCGAATTATGAGCGATGCAATTATGCCAAATGCCTGATAGGCTTACGATTATATTCCGACGCCATAACACTTCTCGATAGTGTCGCCCACAATGCAACGCTATCACAAGACACTATAACCTTCCTCGAAGCTCAAAAGACTATCCCGACAGCTTATATGGGACTTGGCTATTATAGCCAAGCCTTGAAGGCTTATCAGAGACGCTATCCAGACCTCTCCTCCATCCCAACAGAGGATTTGGAACGGCTGATTATCTGCTATGCAAACACTGGTCACGCTTCCATCGCAGATTCTTTGCAAACAGTTGCGACAAATAGAAATGCTAACAAATTCGCGGCAACACATACAGTGTATGCTGACAATGGCGACTTCAAAGGAGCATATATCTCACTACAACAACTTCTAAATCACTATGATTCCACCTATCGGGCTATTTCAGACCAAAAAGTAACACAGACTGTTAATTTGTATAAAGACCATCAGATATATATAGAGCAGATTAAACGGCTTAATCATATTAAGCTTGCCATTTTGGGAGTGATTTGCGTCATTTTAGCGTTTCTATCCATACTCATATATTACAGATATCGACAGACAAAACTACGCCAACACCAATATGCCCTTATTTTCAGACTTAAGATATTGAACTCCGAGTTAACCCAACGACTAAAAGTTCAAGAAAACGGAAGCGAAAGACTTAAACACATAATCAAGAGCCGTTCGGAGGTCCTCGACAAATTATGTTCAGATTATTACCAGCTACCAGAAGACAAACGCAATGTCAAATATACCACACTCCTGGAACAAACCATAAACAGCTTAAAAAGCACTTCTAATTTCACTGATAAAATTCTAACGGAGATTGACAGCATATCAGACGGGCTAATATCCAATCTTAAGAATCTCTCCACCTCTATTTCCGAAGTAGATTTGCAACTCCTTGCCTACATATATGTAGGGTTCTCCACACGCTCCATAAGTCTACTCATTGAAGAAAAAATTGAGGTAATTTATAACCGAAAGTCCCGTTTAAAAACAAAGATTTCCAACCTTGATTACCCCCGAAAAAACGAACTATTGGCACTTTTAAATTAATTTCACAACGTCGGATAGCTATTTTTCCCATAAAGATAGATTTCAAATCGCCACACCGCAAATACATATTAAATATCAGCAAGTTACAATTCCCGTTGATAGAATTTTAATGCTCATGATAGCCGTTTTCCCCATTACTCTAATATAACTTTGCATTCGACAAAATTGTATTAATAATGGAACAACTAAAAAGCTTCTTACTATCACTTTGCCTTATTTACCCTCTCACAGGTTTTGGCAAAGACAATCCTCCACCACCTCCCCCAATTGTATTGCACACCAAACAAACAGCAGGGAAAAGGGCACCATCTCAATCGCAGTATTGCTATCTTTATTTATCAGAACGTGAGGTGTGCCTGTCAACCTCAATGCCATACATCTGCGCAACAATTGAAGTAGCTGACATCGACGGAGAAATTTATTCATCCATAGCGGTGACTCCTGAAGAATCATGTGGATATATCGACATCCAGCCATCGTCCACCATTACCGTCACATTTGACAACGGAGTCATTCTGTATGGGTCTAATTAGCTAGCAATCCCGCACGGATAACGATAACTAAATAAACCATAAAAAATATACGTTATAGCATCCTTACGAAAACTTCACCATATGAAACAATTCTATGTCTACCTATTGTGGCTTGTTGTCCTAACAGCCTGCGAAAACACATCTTTGACCGAACCAAATTCGGTTCCCTCACCTATATCAAAACACCCCACTAAAGATGGTATGCAACGTGTTATCGTGAACTCACCCGACCAAATCGCAGACCTCATAAACCAGCTTGGGGACCCTAGTTCACATCAATCCCGTTCAGTAGAATCGTCCAATGTCGAGTTTTCAAACAATGAAGACCAATTCGTTTCGTTGCTGGAGGCAGACCGTAGACGTGTGTTAGACTCATTGACTCCCGAACAATTAGCAGAAGTCGAAAAGTTAGAACTCGAATACGAACCCTCGGATTCGGTCATTGCCGATGTTCAGTTCGCAATGCTTCTGAACGCCAACAGAGAAATACAAGTCGGCAATACGATCTACAAGTACTACCCCAACGGGGTGGCACAAGTGACAGAATCCCACCAGTCTGAATTACAAAACATTGACAACAAAACAGCGACTTTAATTGTCACACCAGAAAATGAAGGGCAAACCATAAACATTGATAACCACGCCACCTTCACTTTTATAAATTATGCCCTACATAAAGATATATGTGACGATGAACAAACTTATGGCAACGGAGGTGCCATATCCGGAGGGGCAGATTCAAACGCTGATTGGAATCCTGGGGATAATCCTTTGATTCTCCGAGATGGACGCGTAGTTCCCGAAAGCTGCGTACGCGTCATTGACTATAACACAATGAATGATGGTGGATGGTTTCATCAATTTTGGACCGGCATATTCGGAAAGAATGTAGTGGCCATCAACCATTTTTCAGGCCACAAAAAACTGACCATGCATTTCTATGACCAAAATTATTTGATTTACTCTAAGATTGGCACCTCCTTGAAAATGCAGGAAAAAAAATTCGGTATATGGTGGAATGTTTCTGCAGACGAACTTATACAAGGATGGGAAACCGTGACTTTAGAATATGAACTTCCCAAGCCCATCCCCCCTTCAACATTTACTCACCCAGACATAGCAAATCCAACAATTACCACCTGGAGTCCTTTCCCGTTTAGAAATGAGCGCACGCTTCTTTTTCATATTCCCATCATAGATTACGATTTAACCACCAGAGATTTGAATCGCGCTTTCAAGACTGCCGCTACGAAAGCTTTCAATGCAGCCTCTGCATGGTCAAAACTCTCGGTAAAAAGCTCTGATGAAATCGGATTGATGTGCGAAAAAGACCGTTATGCCTACATAATACATGGTCCCTATGAGAAAAATGCATATAAGCGAGGGAGTATCGAATCAAAATTTTATGCAAAATGGTTCCCGGGAGAATATCAACTACACTTTTCTTTTGGTTCTTCCGTTAAATTAAAAAAGGTCACATTTGACCCCAATGACCACGTTAAGTTGTACAGAGGCTCTGTCTATGGAGCTATATTATACAAGGGGCAGTGGAAAGCTGCCCGGATAATCAAAAATTATTAGTAGCAATCTTATGAAACGAATCACATTGCTTGCTTTTGCCGTCCTATGCCTGCTCTGTCTTAAAGCACAGGGAAGAGGGTGCAGGATGTCGAAGGAGGCTTCTATGCAGGTCCGACAATCCCCTTGGGCGGTTACCATGGTGGCAACAATAAAGCATTCGTCACGATGGGATTATCCCTCTGCTACAATTTGCCGACCATACCAATCGATTGTGGGGTATTTCTACAGCTCGATTGCGTCCGCCACGGCTTCACCCATTCCGGAAGCTGGTATGAGGATGGCATCAAGACCGGCAGTTACAGCTACGAAGGCAACCAGA
>URLF01000065.1 GCA_900548705.1 uncultured Porphyromonadaceae bacterium
ATAGATAAAAGGGATTAGGAGGAAAGGATTATGGGAAAGGTCTCACAGATTACACGGATTACACAGATGCCATCCGGATGGAAACCAAATGACGTTCCGCCCGGATGGCATCTGTGTAATCCGTGTAATCTGTGAGACCTCTTCGAAGAATCTGCGTGAAATCTGCGTATCTGCGGAATCTGCGTGAGACCCTTTTCGTGAAACTCGCGGTTCGCGTCCGAATCAGGAGAATGACCTCACAGATTTAATTTAAGGCCTGGTATAATTTTTAAGGTCTCGCAGATTGCGCAGATTACGCAGAGCCATCCGGCTGGGAACTCTGTCGGATGACATCTGTGTAAGCCGGATGGCTCTGCGTAATCTGTGTAATCTGCGAGACTTCTCCGTTAAATTTACGGGTAATCTGCAAATATACGGGTAATCTGCGAGAGACTTTGGTTGAATCCGCGGACACATAAAAAGAGGGAGACGGCCAGTGGCTGTCTCCCTGCATTTCAATTATACTAAAACTTTCTTGGGCTTGCAGCCTCACGGCTGTAAATATCATTTGTCTGTCGGAGGGGGCGTTCGGATTGCTTGGCAAAGGTAGCAAAACCACCGCGATTTACCCCCCCCGATTGTTAAACTAAGTTAACGTGTTGTGTCTCTGTTGATTTCACTATTGAATCAACGGATGATGAACTTCTCGGCCTTACCACCCTGCTTGCGGATGTACAAGCCGGGGCGGTCGGCGTTGACGCGCTGTCCCTGGAGGTTGTAATATACAGCCTCTCCGGCGATTACGTCGGTTGCCACATTCTCGATGCCTGAAACCTGACCGTCGTTGCTGACATAGAACGACACGACGTCGGACTCTTTAGTGGGGGTGACGGATTTCACGCTGACATTCATTGTTGACTCTATGTCTTCATAAGAGAATTCATATGACTTGGGATCGTCGCCGGGGGTGAATGCCCATCCCTGTGCTTCGATTGCCATCATCGAGATGTTTTCTTCCGGGGCAGTAGTGTAGGGTGTCGCCATAATCATCAAAGCTCCCGCGTCAGTCGAAATCATGACAGCCTTTGACTCATTATCGAAGGTGCATTCGGGGGTGGCGGGAGTTATCTCCTCGGAAGCGATGGTGTAGGTGCGTTCCGAAGTCTTTTCTCCGGATTCGCTGGATGCAGTTACCTTTATGGTGGCGATTATATCTGAAGGAACTGTCCAGGTGATGTTGGCCTCATTGACAGCCTCGGGCAGTTCTATGCCCTCTTCGTCAGTAGTTATTTCCATTTTGGCCGCAGCCATGGATGAGAAGCGCAGCTCGGCACCTGTCATCACTGTCAGTTCGGTCTTGTCATCATTCGCTTCCAGACAATACTGCGGAACGTAGTCCACAAGAATCTCGCCGGGCTGCTCCTCTGGGATAGTGTATTTTATGGAGATGCCTTTCACGCAAAGATATTTTGAGGCAGATGTGGCACTGAAAACAACTTCATTACCGGTAAGCTCAAACCCTGACAATTTGTGGTCTGTGGCTGTTGTTTGGGCGACAGTGATATTGCCGGCAGATTCTTCGTTGACAGTCACGGCCAAAGTATATGCTTCATTGGTGAAACCGTTGAAGGTGATTTCTTGTATGATGGCATTTGCAGGTATGTCAGAATCGGTAAGGGTGATAGTTCCGTTAAATGGATTAGCTTTGGAGCCTAATTGGGCGCCCCCTGATGTTCCGCTGGAATAACTGTTTTCAGCAAAGGCGTGCCATTTGCCCGTGCTGCTTTCGGGAGCAAGAGTCAAATCAACGTCCACTGTCTGACCTGACGCTGTTGAGGGCGCACTGGTTATAATCCAATTTGCGGTAATAAAGTCCGCTTTTTTTACTGTCAGGTTGAATGTGAGCGGTTCGGATGTCTGTGTTTCCTCCCCTTCAACTTCCCGTTTCGCCACGACAGAGACAGATGCGTTGTCGCAAATGCCAGGTGTCCAGGAAGCTGAACCGTCGGAAGTCGTGAGAATCACGGGCGCTTGGCCATCAACGGACACCTCTATTGATGTGGCATAATCCGCGTGGAAAGATATATCAGTGTTCTGGTAAATCGTCAGGGAATTTTCTATGGGTGTACCATCACAAGTTGCGGAAACTTCGCCAAGTGTCACATTCCCCAATTCATATTCAACAGTGACCCCCTTGATATAGATATTTTTTCCAGAGGTGGAATTTGAGATATTAATGACTATATCACCTTCTCCTTCCCCCTCGAAGGTATATGATTGGGAAGAACTCGTCAATCCTGTTGAGGTCGCATTCCCGCACATAAATTTGGAATCCCCGACAGAAACAGTCAATTCTGATGTGGTTGAATTGCTTTGGCCTGTAAATGTAACTTTAGTTATTTTTCCCAGAATGCCGGAAGTTGACATTTCGACATTATTGATGAAATTCGATTTTGAGCCGATGTGCAGACCATTTGTTTCCACCGCATAATAGGTTTTCGAGGGGTCTTCCCAAGCGTATTTGAGAGCCCATGTCACATCATTTTCTGTCCAGGAAGTTCTGTCTGAAGAGATAGTTGCGGTTGCGGATGTCGTGGTATATGTTTCAGCATAGGCACTTACCATATACAAGACTGCCACAAACAGGAGTAGAAGTTTTTTCATACGGTCAAAGATTATTGTGTTTGAATGAAGTTTTAGTGTTATTGACGGTAGATCGTGTGGGATTCGGTATGGATATGCCTACAATCCGGCACAAAATTAGGCAAAAGGCTTCAAATTACCCCCCTAATTCGTTAAATATTGTTAATAAGTGGAATTAGGCCCGATTTAAACTTTGTGGAGAGAGAAAGCGTTTAAAGACTGTCGGGTGACCGACACAATATGCATAACCTGAAAACAAGTAAATTATGGACAATTCTGAAAAATGTAAACGCCATTGCGTTAAATTCATTGTAAAGGTAGTGCTTCAGACTGCAACCCTCGCCACAGCCATCATGGCTGTCCACGAACTTGACAGAATCCATCATCGTCTGAAGAAAATCGAGAAGAAACGCCATATCCTCTGACAATCGGCGGTCGCTTCCCAAAGCTACCCTGAGGGAATTGTTTCCCGAAAGTCAAAGGAGGGGCTGATGCTCAGCTCCCTCGCCTGAATATCGCTTCGCAATACAGCTGCGGCCATCTTCGCGCCTGTATTGTGGAGCGATTGGTTTGCCTGTTGGCCGATTGCGGCATGAGCCCGAGAGTCGGCTTGCCGGAGATGTTGAATTGTTGTATCTTTGCGAAAAATAAGTTTAACCTAAATCAAAAGGAAACCGGAATAAGTATGCTGATTTCCCTGTTGACGCTTGGTCTGGCTGTTTTGGGATTCGTCTGGAGCCGATGTCGTGGCATTGTTGGCACTGGTGGTTCTGGCCGTCAGCGGTGTCATCTCAACCCAGGAAGCCCTTTCGGGATTCGCCAACCCCATAGTGATAATGATGGTCGGCCTGTTTGTGGTCGGCGGAGCGGTTTTCAATACCGGACTCGCCAAAATGCTTGGAGCAAAACTCCTGAAACTTGGAGGAGGAAACCCCACGAAACTTTTCCTCGTCGTGGTACTGGCCACAGGCCTTATCGGCGG
Source organism: uncultured Porphyromonadaceae bacterium (assembly GCA_900548705.1). Lineage (GTDB taxonomy): Bacteria > Bacteroidota > Bacteroidia > Bacteroidales > Muribaculaceae > UBA7173. The sequence goes on from URLF01000065.1 coordinate 3,605, forward strand.
TTTTGTCAGCAATACAGGCACAGTGGCCCTGATGCTCCCCATCGTGGTGTCGATGGCCGCCGCCTCCGGCACCTCCGCTTCCCGGTTGCTGATGCCTCTGGCGTTCGCGTCGAGCATGGGAGGAATGCTGACCCTTATCGGTACACCTCCCAACCTTGTGATTGCCGAGGCTTGGGAAGAGGCCGGACATGAGCCGCTTACCATGTTCTCATTCCTACCCGCCGGTGTGATATGCCTTGTGGCGGGAACCCTGCTTCTGATTCCCCTCAGCCGTGTGCTCGCCCGGAAGCGTTCGGCCGATGACTCCGGGGAGAATAAACGGTCACGTTCCCCGCTGGAAATCGTGGAGGAGTATGGACTTAACGATGATCTCTGGAGGGTCACAGTCCCGGCGACATCCCCCATCGCCGGTCTGACACTCGGCAACCTCGCCCTGCGTAAGAATTACGACCTCGATGTGCTGGAACTGCGCACCGGCGAACACTCCCGCCGTCTGATAAAGAATATCACCCAGGAAGCCCCCACCGCCAGTTCGACCGTCGATCCCGGCGACGTGATGTTTGTGCGCGGCCCGAAAGAGGGGGTGGACCTCTTCGCCACCCATTACGGACTGCAGCTCGACGCGAATCCCGAAGACGCGCGTCACAACCTCCGTTTCTATGACATCGGAGTGGCCGAGATTGTGCCGATGCCCGATTCTCCGATTCTGAAACAGACAATCGCGCAGCTCGATTTCCGCAACCGATTCAACGTCAATGTGCTTGGCGTGAGGCGTGGGGGTGAGTACATCACCGAGAACCTTGCGGATGTGACGGTCAGGAAAAATGATGTGCTGCTGGTTCAGGGTCCCTGGAAAGCCATTGACGAGTTGAGCGGAGACACCCGCCGATGGGTCGTCCTCGGACAGCCATTGTCGGAAGCATCGAAAGTGACCCTCGACTATAAGGCTCCTGTGGCCGCATTGATAATGGCCGCGATGATCGTGATGCTGGTGTTTGATGTCGTCCCGGCGGTGATGACCGTCATAATGGCCGCTCTCGCCATGGTGCTGACCGGATGTTTCAGGTCGGTCGGAGATGCCTACAAGACCATCAACTGGGAGAGCATCGTGCTTATAGCCGCGATGATGCCTATGAGTTTCGCCTTGGAGAAGACCGGGGTGTCTGAAATGGTGTCGGCGTCGCTTGTGAGCCATCTCGGTTCGCTTGGCCCCCACTGGCTGCTCGCCGGGCTTTATTTCACGACATCGCTGATGACCCTGTTCATCTCCAACACCGCCACTGCCGTGCTGATGGCTCCAATCGCGTTGCAGAGCGCGGTGGCCCCCTGCCGTTCCTGTTTGCCGTCACATTGGGCGCGTCGCTATGCTTCGCCTCCCCCTTCTCGACCCCGCCGAACGCGTTGGTCATGTCGGCCGGACAATACACCTTCACCGACTACCTGAAGGTAGGCGCGCCGTTGCAGGTGATTCTCGGAATTCTTATGATTTTTGCGTTGCCGCTTCTTTTCCCCTTCTGATACGGGCTGCTCTGACTGCGGAGATCAGGCCTTGTTGGGCAACGTGAGGATGAACCGCGCGCCGTTGTTATAAGCAGTGTCGAGTATGAGCGCACCCCCGAGAAGCTCGGCAAGCATACGGGCGATGGTCAGGCCGATGCCTGCGCCCGGCACAGATTTGTTGATTTTCGTGAAACGGTCGAAGATGGTGTCCTTGTCTCGCGGGTCTATCCCGATACCAGTGTCGGTCACGGATATAACTACCTGGCTTCCATCTTCAGATGTGGCGAGAGTGAGGTTGATTTCCCCTTTTTCGGTGAATTTGGCAGCGTTGGACAGTAGGTTGGCAAGAATCTGCAGCAGGCGGTGACGGTCGGTCAGTATGATCAGGTCGTTTTGCGGCACGGTCACAGAGAGGCCGACACCGGGACGCAGTTTCCGCCGGATGGCATCCGCGGCGGCTTCGCAGATAGGCGCGAGGCTGTGGGGCTTTTTCTTGATGGAGAGGGTGGAATTATGGATTTCGGACAGCTGCAGCACATCATTGACGATGGTGTTGACCAGTTCGCAGTTGAGCAGCAACCTGTCGGCGAATGTCGCGAGATATTTCTTGTGCTCGTCCCCGACATTCTCCAGTATCATCTGAGAGTATTCGGCCATAGCCTGGAGCGGGACCTTGACCTCATGGCTCATATTGTTTATGAAGTCGGTCTTGAGGTTGTCGGCGCGGCGTGCCTGGTCGCGTGCCTCCTCAAGTTTGCCACGGGTCTCCATCAGTTCGCGGCTCTCCTTGCGGAGCTTCTTGTTGGCGATTTTCAGGCGTGCGGCCATTATGGCGTTGCGGCGGTTGAAGCGTATCAGGAAGAAAATGAACCCCCCCAGGGCGGCCAGCAGGCAGACACACACGATTGTGACCGTGCGCCACATCTGCTTCCTGGTAAGCTGTTCCTCCTCTTTTAGCTTCAGATTCTCAAGTTTGATTTCATTGACATCATAAAGCACCTGCAGCTCGCGGTAACGCTCCCTCTGGCGGCTGTCCATCTCCTCCTCAAGCATACGGGCATATACGGGATAAGCCTCCAGCAGGGCCTGTCGTTCACCGATGGCTGTGGCCGCGCTGATATACATCTCCATCATCTGCAGACGACGGCTGTCAAGGTAAGGGCAGTCCATGCATGAACTTATCAGCTCGAAAGCCTTACGGTAATCTTTCTGATAAAAATAATGGTAGATCGACGGCAGCGGGGCCGTGGCGTATGTCACTTTTGCGCGGGGAGCGGATTTGGCCAGTCTCATAGCCTCGTTGTAATACTCCTCCTCTTCCGAGGGGTCGAGAGCCTCGTAATTTTCGAGCAGGCGGGTATAGACTATGTAACGGTTGGCGTCGTAACAGCGGTATTTGCGCCCGATTTCGATATTTCGTTTGTCGAGGGCGTCAATCTCATCGAGAAGGTTGCGGCATGCCTGTATGGCGAGCGCATGTTGGCCAACCTTCGTGTAGATCATCGATGCCCACACATAGTAGACGTTTTTCAGGGAATGGTTGTTGGTCGGCACCTCCTCTATCAATGCGCCCAGTCTGTGAAGATAGTCCACCAGCAGGTCACCCTCAGAAAGTTCCGAGAGGTTGAGACACAAAGCGTGGAGCCTTACTATTTTGTCATCGACACTTTCTGTGGTGTTGGCGGCTGCATCCCTGACCAGCTCCTGAATCTGTGTCACTCGCTCCTCGGGTGTGCTGGCTGACTTGACACGGGCCGAGTTCTTCAGGATTCTGATGAATGTGATGGTGTTGTCGCGGTCCTCTGACTTGGGATAGCTTTTCACCATCCTGATCAGCTCGTCCAGCACCTCCTCTTTCCCTTGGTTGTTGTTGGCGATGTTGCGCAGCACATCAAATGCTACCCCAGTTTTGCCGGCACGTCGGGCCGTGGCGGCGAGCTGTTTGCCATATTCCATCTTTTTGGGTGGCGAAGCCAGGTCGTAGATGTTGAAAAGCTCCACAACAGAGTCGTCCGGAGTGGAGAGATGCGACAGCTCTATTTCAAGGCTGTCGATGATTCTCTGTTTTGTAGCTTGGTCCGCACAAGCGATATGCTTGTTGGCTTTGGAATTGCGGGCTGCGGCCGGGAAAATTGCCGTCACGATGGCGACTGACAAACAAAGTATTGTCAGCCAGTGGAATATGGCGGTATTGGGCAACGATGGACGCATGGCGTGATATTTAGACTGGTATGATGTGAAAATTGGATGCGTCTCCAAAGGTACGACAATTTTTCCAAACCGCCAAAGGAAAAACGTCATTGGCGCAAGCTGTTATGCCGACAGCCATCCGTGATTTATGTCGAATCGCGGATGGCTGTCGGAAATATAGTCAGTATCCCTTATGCAAGGAGGGATATGGGATGGGTTGTCAGCGTTTTTTGCGGGAGACGCGTCTGAAAAATCTCCAGACTTCTCCGGCAAACAGCACCAGCGAGGTGGAGCCGATGATGATTACCCAGTCGATGGCTTTCAGAGGCACCACGCTGAAGAATCCATAGCCGAATTCCACAATCAGGAACTGGCCGCCGAATACTATGGCCGCTATCAGCAGGAATTCCCCGCAATGGGCAAAATGGAGGGCCGAACGGCCTGTGGCGAATGCCCGGGCGTTGAACATGTTCCAGAACTGGAGGAAGACGAAGATGGTGAAGAAGAGCGAAAGCTCATAGGGTGACAATCCTTTGTTCTCGGGGAGGAACGGCACTCGGAACATGTCGGTCAGGGATTCCAGGTTGGTATGCTCGAAATACCAGAGCAGGCCGAGAAGGATGAAAAAGAAGAAAGCTCCAGTGCCGACAATCGCCTGCCACATCGTGGAGTTGATGATGAATGCCGTGCGCGACCGGGGTTTCTCATTCATCACCGAGCGGTCGGGGGGAAGCGAGGCGAGTGCCATGGCGGCGAAGGTGTCCATTATTAGGTTGACCCAGAGCATCTGAGTGACGGTAAGCGGTGACTCTGTCCCCATAAATGCTCCGGCGAGGACGATGAGACAGGCTGCGACATTGACCGTCATCTGGAACATTACGAAACGGCGGATATTGAGGTAAAGCGAACGTCCCCACATCACCGCACGGGAAATCGAAGCGAAAGAGTTGTCGATGATTGTGATGTCCGACGCCTCCTTGGCCACGGAGGTGCCGTCACCCATCGAGAGGCCGACATGGGCGCTCTTGAGGGCGGGCGCGTCGTTGGTTCCGTCGCCGGTCACGGCAACCACCTCGTTGTTGGCCTGGAGGGCTTCCACAAGGCGTTTCTTGTCGAGCGGACGGGCGCGGGCGATGATTTTCAGGTCTCCGACACGTTCGCGCAGCTCCTCTTCGGAAAGTTTCTCGAATTCCGGGCCTGTGATTATGTTGCGGTCTGTGTCCTCCGGAGTCCACAGGCCGATCTGACGGCCGATTTCGCGGGCTGTGGCGGTGGTGTCGCCGGTGACAATCTTGATTTTGATTCCGGCGTCGATGGTTTCTTTGATGGCATCGGGGACATCGGCCCTGACAGGGTCGGAGATGGCTACGAAACCGAGGAATTCAAGTCCCTTGGCCACAACGCGGTTATCCTCGATGGGCTTGTCTGTCTCGTCGAGAACCTGATATGCGAAACCGAGGGTTCGCATGGCTTGCTGCTGATAGGAGAGGAGCCGCGAGTCGACAGCCTCTTTGGTCGCTCCGTCGGGGAACTTGCTGCAAAGGCCGTAGACGATTTCCGGGGCACCCTTGACATAGAGAATCAGGCGGTTGGCGGAGTCGCGTATGACTGTCGCCATATATTTCCGCTGGGTCGTGAAGGGAAGCTCCTCGACGACGGTGCATTTCTCTTTCAGTTCTCGTGCGTCCACCCCGGCCTTGTTGAGCCACAGGAGCAATGCCCCCTCGGTGGGGTTCCCGAGGGCTTTGGGATGGGCCGGATCCGAGAGATCGAGCATCGCGGTGGAGTTGACCGCTATCCCCTCCTCGATTATGTGGCTGACGGGGTCTTCCCCGAGCTTTTGGTCTTTCAGCCCGAAGAAATCGGTCTGGTAGACCTGCATCTGGTTCTGGGTGAGTGTGCCGGTTTTGTCGGTGCAGATGACGGTGGTCGCTCCCATTGTCTCGCAGGCATGCATCTTGCGGACAAGGTTGTTGGTCTTGAGCATACGGCGCATGGAGTAGGCCAGCGAGAGGGTCACTGCCATCGGCAATCCTTCGGGAACAGCCACGACCACGAGGGTCACGGCAATCATCAGTGTCTGGAGGAAGTAGGCGAGGAAATCTATCCATTCAAACTGCAGTTGCGGGTCGATGAAATACATCAGAATCCTGCCGACTACAATCAGGGTGGCTATCGCGTAGCTGGCCCGTGAAATCAGCTTGCCGAGCCGCTCAAGCTGCTCGTTGAGAGGGGTTTTCACGGAGTCGTCTATCTGGGCTGCCTCGAAGACTTTGCCGTTCTCGGTATGGTCGCCGACGGCCGTTACGCGCATGATGCCGTGCCCCTCCATTATCTTTGTGCCACGCATGGCCATGTCGGAGGGGAAGGTCGCCTCGGGGTCGAAATCATCGGGATCGACGGTCTTGTGGCAGAGCGGTTCGCCGGTGAGGGTCGACTCGTCGATGTTGAGCGAGACAGCTTCGAGCAACTGACCGTCGGCGGGGACCTCATTGCCGGTGTTGAGAATCACGATGTCTCCGACCACTACATCCTTGCGGGGAATCTCCATCGAGTTCCCGTCACGGATGACCTGCACAGGCTCGTCGTCGTTGACCTGGTTGAGGATGGCGAACTCCTTCTCGGCCTGGTATTCGAAGAAGAATGAGAGACCGGTGGCGAGGATTATGGCGATGAATATGCCGATAGGTTCGAAAAAGACCGCGAAGTCCTTGTCGAGTCCGTAATACTCATAAAATGAGATGAGGATGGAGAGGGCGCCGGCGACTAACAGAATCACAATCAGCGGGTCGCGGAATTTCTTCAGGAATGTAATCCAGAGGGACTCCTTCTTGGCGGGAGTCAGGACATTGCTGCCATGCTTGAGACGGCTTTCTTCGACCTCGCGGGAGGTCAGTCCGGTAAGCTGCGGGTGGGTTGACATTTTCAGAGATTGTTGAACTATGCTGTTATGTTATTTTTAACGTGTGAAAGGGCGGTGGGTTCAGTCAAGGAACTCCTCGATATGGTAAAGGGGCCGGTCTTTGACCTCCTGGTAGATTTTGCCGACATAAAGGCCGACAGCTCCAAGGGATATCAGTATGAACCCTCCGACCATCCAGACTGACAGCATCAACGACGCCCAGCCGTGGACGGCGGTGTGGGCGAAGAGGGAGTAGATTACATATACCCCGATGCCGAGACTGATGAGGATGAAGGCTATGCCGAGATATAGAATCGCGTATAGTGGCTTTACAGAGAAGGAGGTGATGCCGTCAAGGGCGAGCGACAGCATCTTGGAGAGGGAGTATTTCGATTCCCCGGCCTCGCGGGGCGCGATGACATCATCTTCGGTGGTCGACGGGAATCCTATCTGGGGGATGATGCCGCGCAGGTAGAGGTTCTTCTCCCTGTAACGGGCCAGCTCGTCAAGCACCCGCCGCGACAGCAGCCGGAAGTCGGCGTGGTTGTATATGGCCTTGACCCCCATCTTTTGCTGAAGACGGTAAAAGGCCTGGGCCGAAAGGCGTTTCAGCACCGGGTCGGCGGTGCGCTCAACCTTCACGCCATAGACCACATCATAGCCTTCGGTGAAGTCCTTGACCATCCGGGGGATCGCCTCAAGGTCGTCCTGGAGGTCAGCGTCGATGGTGATCACCGCGTCTGACATGTCGCGGGCGGTCATCATTCCGGCCATGATGGCATTCTGGTGTCCGACATTCCGGGCCAGGTCGAGACCCTTGAAACGTCGGCTGGCGTTGTTGAGCGACTTGATTATCTCCCAAGTGGAGTCGCGGCTGCCGTCGTTGACAAACAGTATGAAACTGTCGGGTGAGATCAGGCCGTCGGCAATCATGCGGTCAAACAGCTTGTCAAGCCGCTTGGCAGAGCTGGCAAGAACCGCCTCCTCGTTGTAGCAAGGGGAGACTATGGCAAGTTTTATCATTTCAGTTCGTGGATTTTTCGCCGGGCGAAGTCGGAATATGTGGTGAACTCTTCTCCGCGCTCCTTGAACATCTTTATCACGCTGTCGAGGCGGCGTTCCATCTCTTTGCCGGCATGGTTGCGGCTCACGAATCCCACCTTGAACTCGGGATGCTCTCCGAGGGGATAGAATTCCCATGGGTGGAAGTAGGTGGAGAGATAGCCATCATGGCTTACAGTGCGTCGCGCTAAGGCCTTGTAGAGCCATAGCGGGAGGTTGTGGAGCGCGAGCCAGAACATCGGGAACCTGATCCAGGGGGTCACCGAGGCGGGAATCTGCAACACCCCGTCGCGCATGAAATATGTCCGCGGCTTGTCGAGGTGGTTGTAATGGCCGGGAATGAAGCAGGGGTTGAGCGAGGAGTTGTAGATATACCCGGCCCGTCTGATGTCCTCGTCCGATACCGGGAACATCCGGGGCTGCCGATAACCCGCCACCGGTCTGCCCGTCAGCTCTTCGAGACGCTCCTTGGCGCGGAACACATCGGAGGGCTTGGGTTGCCAGTGGTCACAGCCGTGGGCCGCCACTTCGTGGCCCGAGGCGAGAATGCGGCGGATTATGTCGGGGGCGTTCTCCGCGAAGTTGGTGGTGCAGAAAAATGTCGCCTTGACACCGTTGCGGTCGAGTATGTCGAGAATCCTCTCTGTCCCGTAGCGGGAGACCTCCATCCCTTGCGCGAGGGTGAAGTCAACCCCGCTTTCGCGCGGGACATCAAATTCTTCTGTGTCGAAACTAAGCAGTATCATTTTCAGGGGCAAAGTTACATATTTTTATACTAACCATATAAGGATTAAAGACGGAAATTCGTAACTTTGCATAAACTTAACAAAAAGTTAACACCGGAGATATGGCCGGCTGCTGTTGAGAACTTTATGAAATCCCTTACCTCACGAAATCCCTTCTGGCCGGATGTTTGACAGTTTGAAACTCTCCCGGATGCAGTCTTCGTTGCCCGGTTTTTGTCATGCGGGGACTGAAATCTCGCGGATTCTTCGTAATTCTCCGCGATATAAAACGAGAAAAACGGGGATAAAATTTAATGCAAGCAAATAAACGGATTAGCAAGAGTCTGTTTTTCCGTAAATTGCCTGCAAATGGCGCGATTTTTTCAAAAAGTACACCTTTTGTACCCCGTTTCAAGAGCATTCGGGATATGTGAAGTGTTAAGTGGACGGAGTTTGGAGCGTTGTTCATTCCATAACCAAAATGGTTTCCGGATTTGCCTCCAAATCCATGCGCCCCTCCGTCCCCTTCCGGCGAAACCGCCACACAAAAAGCCCTTGCGGAGGAATTGCTCCACAAGGGCGGATGAGTTAGATTGATGATTCGTGGGGATTACTTCACCGCGATCTTCTTTACGTTCTTACCTTGGCGGACGATGTAGATGCCGGCGGAGAGGTTCTCCACACTGTCGCCCACCATCATGCCCTGAAGGGTGTAGACCTGTACGGGGAGGCTGAAATCGATAACGTCGGCGGAAATTTCCTCCACGCCGGAAGTTATGCCGTTGTCGTTGATCGTAAACTCTGCCGTGGGGCCGTTTGCGTAGAGCGACTCGGCGATGATCTTGCAGGATTGGGTGGCCGTTTCTTCCTCGTTCCCCTCGGTCATTGCCATTATTTCACTGAGGTCGGCGTGGATTGTCACCAAGCCGTTATGGTCTACTGTGGCGACGGCGGGGTTGGTGGAGCGCCAGAACACCTGCGGCAGCGTGACATCGCCCGGATAGAGCGTGGCGGTTAATTGTATTGTGTCGCCGGGTTTGCCGTTGATGTTTGAGCCTTCTTCGATTTCAAACCGTTCGGGTTCAATCAACAAATCACCATTCTCAAACTTTTTCCAATAATCGGCGGAGAGGTATGCATTGGCCGCCTCTCCCTGCACGTTCAATGTGCCGGTATAATTGCTGAAAGTGTTGTCAGAGACGGTGGGAGGAGTCTGTGCCGTGATGTACACTGTCTGTGCCGGACAGTTGTCGAAAGCCTTATATCCGATTGTCTTCACATTGTGGCCCATGATGATGGAGCTTAGTTTTGTGTTTTCGGCGAAAGCCGAGGTGCCGATGGTCTCTACCGAAGGAGGAATAATCACTTCCGTCAGACCCGAACACATGTGGAAGGTAAGGGGGACAATTGAGGTGATAGAATTGGGAATCTCGACCGATGTCAGGCCGGCGCAGCCGGAGAAAGCCGACTCGCCAATGCTTGTCACGGAGTTGGGAATCTCGACCGATGTCAGGCTAGTGCAGTACTCGAAAGCATTGTCAGGCACGGCTGTGACTTTTTCCCCCAATGTAATGGTCTTGATTCCTGTAGAAATTGCGCCACTCCCGGAATAAGTCCAATTGCGGCCGAGATAAAGGTCCTCAATAGGACAAGAAGCCAAAGCATTTTCACCAAAACTAATTTCACTTTCACCGTCTGCAACCTTAAAAGATGTCAGACCGGTACAGCCGGAGAAAGCCGAGGCACCGATGCTTGTCACGGAGTTGGAAATCTCGACCGATGTCAGGCCGGAGCAGCCGTAGAATGCTTCGTCACCGATGGCGGTGAGGCTATTGCCGAGAGTAAGGGAAGTCAGATTCGTCGCGTCTTTGCATATACCGGCAGGAACCTCGGCAACAGTGTTGCCTACGGTAAGCGTCTCCAGATTCGAAACATTAAGGTTAAAACCTTCCATGTCGCGTTCCCATACGATATTCTTTAATGCCTTGAAAGCATCCTTGTTAATTTTAATGGGGTTGGATGAATACTGGAAATGAACGGTCGAAACATTTGTCGAACCTCCAAAAGCTTGATTTCCGATGCTTGTCACGGAGCCGGGAATCTCAACCGATGTCAGGGCGTTGCAGTTGGCGAAAGCATAAATATCAATGTTTTTCACGGAGTTAGGAATTATGACCGATGTCAAACGGGTGCAGTATCTGAAAACCGAGCTTCCGATGCTTGCCACGGAGTTGGGTATCTCTACCGATGTCAGACCGTAACAGTAGGAGAACGCCGAGCTGCCGATGTTTGTTACGGAGTTGGGTATCTCTACCGATGTCAGACCGTAGCAATAGAAGAACGCATCGGAACCTATGCGTGTCACGGAATTGGGTATCTCTACCGATGTCAGACGGTAGCATGAGTAGAAAGCCGAGTTGCCGATGCTTGTCACGGAGTTAGGGATTACGACCGATGTCAGGCCGGAGCAGCCGAAGAAAGCCCAGTTGCCGATGCTCTTCACTGAGTTGGG
>URLF01000066.1 GCA_900548705.1 uncultured Porphyromonadaceae bacterium
TTATGGCGGCTGCCGAATCTGCCGGGACAGCTCCCCGCGATGATGACCGTGTGGCCGAGCTTGAGAAGGAGTTGTCGGTGATGCGCGACAGTCTTGAGCAGGCCAAGGCCAAGGATGAGCTGAGCCGTGCGATGGTGAATGACCTGAACACCCGCGCCGCCGAGGCGCGTCGTGTCGCCTCGGAAAAGGAGGCGCAGACCGCGTCGCTCCAGAACGACATAAACAACCTTAACGAACAGCTCACCCTGGTGACAGCCCGGCTGACCAAGGCGCAGGAAGACCTGCGTGTGGTCAGGGAGGTGCAGGAACAGGTGGCAAAACTTGAGGAGAGCCAGCGGCAGAATGATGCCGCAATCCGTCGCCAGAAGGATGAACTGATGGAGAAGGATGAGCTGATCCGGATAAAGGATGCCGACATACTGACCAAGAACGCCACGCTCCGCATCAAGGATGAGACCATACGCCGTCTTGAAGACCAGACCGACTCGCTGAGGAAATCGGTGGAGACGGCGCAGTTTGAGAAGACCCAGACGGAAAGTGCCCTGCGTTCTGAGATTGAACGGCTGAAGGCTCTCAAAGGGATAACCGCGTCGCCGGCAACTCCGGCTGTGGCGGCTGTCGAGATTGAACCTGAGATTCCTGTCGCCGTTGTGACCGAGACACCCGAACTTGACCTGACACTTGACCTTCCGGAACTGGTGACCCCTGAAAAGGAAGTGGTGGCGACCCCGCGCCCGCGTCGTGGCCGTCCGCCGAAACCGCGTCCTGAAGGTGAGACTCAGCCCCAGGAGAAGAAAAAGGAGGAAAAGAAGGTTGCCGCCGAAGCCGATGACAGCGATTTTTCTTTGCTCGACAGCACTGACTGGCTGATTGCCACCCCTGCTCCGGAAGCCCCCAAACCCAAACGGCAGCGAAAGCAGAAGGCTGAGTCGGCTGACGACGCTTTCGGCTACAAGGAACCGGTCCGTCAGGAACCTCCGGATAATCCGGCTCAGATGCTGCTCTGGTAATCGAAACAACTATTCTTTATTGAAGATGAAGATGAACAACTTAGCCAAAACGATAACCTGTATTGCCGCTTTTCTCCCCATCAGTGGAGGAATCGTGGCCGCGCAGGCCAAAATAGATGTAGAGGGTATCGCGAAATATGTCTATCCCGGCAATACCCCCGACTCCCCCAAGAGTTTCACCTACCTTCCCGACGGTGAGAGTTACCTGTTGCTCGGTAAGGATGGAAAGACAATCGAACGTTACGAGACCGCCACTGGAAAACTCCTGGAGACGGTGCTGGATGTCAGCCATACTCGTGAAAACTCCATATCCTCGGTCGAGGAGTTCATATTGAGTCCTGACGGGTCGAAACTGTTGCTTTACACCACCAAGACTCCGGTCTACCGTCATTCATTCAAGGCTGACTGGCATGTGTTTGAAATCAAGCGCAACATCCTGCGCCCCCTCTCCAAGCAGTTCAAACAGCAGCAGGCCCCGGTGTTCTCGCCTGATGGCAGGATGGTGGCGTTCGTGGCGGAGAACAACATCTATGTCAAGAAAATAGATTACGATTCGGAAGTGGCGGTTACGAAGGATGGCGCGTATGACAAGGTCATCAACGGTATCCCTGACTGGACGTATGAGGAGGAGTTTGCCACTGATTGCTCGATGGTATGGGCTCCTGACAATTCCACTCTCTGCTATCTCCGTTACGATGAGGAGAAGGTGAGGAAATTCGCGTTCTCCCTTTATGAGGGGTATTGCAACCCATCTTCGGAATATGCCCTTTATCCCGGCACATTCTCTTACAAATATCCCGTCGCAGGGGAAGCCAACTCTGTTGTCACCCTCCACAGTTATGATGTCGAGACCCGCAAGACCAAGGATATAACCCTTGGCGACGGGCGGGTGGAATACATCCCCCGCATCGCCTACGGCGGTTCTTCGGCTGAGAGGCTTATGGCCGTGACCCTGAACCGGGCGCAGAACCGTATGGAGGTGTTCGCTGTCAATCCCAAGTCGACGGTCTCTAAGTCGGTGCTGGTCGAGGAATCAAAGGCGTGGCTCAATCCGATGTCATATGAGGATATCCATTGGGGTGAAGGTAGCTTCGTCGTGGCTTCAGAGCGCACCGGATGGAACCATCTCTATGAATATTCATACGCAGGCCAGCAGTTACGTCAGCTGACCTCGGGTGATTTCGATGTCACCGGTTATTACGGAACGGATCTCCAGGGAAATGCGTATTTCCAGTCGACCGCACAGCTTGTCGACGGACAGGGGGATCGCGGAGCCATCAGCCGCGTCATCCAGAAGATAGACAAGACTGGTAAAAAACAGCAGGTGATTACCCCTTCCCATGGTTGGGCTTCGGCTACATTCTCTCCCGCGATGAACTATTATGTAGTCAATTACAGCAACGAGCAGACCCCTCCGAAACATACGATGTATAACACCCGCGAGAAAGAGCTGCGCGTGTTGGTCGACAATTCTGACTATGCCGGACGCTATGCTTCCGTTCCTCGCAAAGAGTTCTTCTCGATGACCTCAGACGGTTATTCCCTGAATGGCTATATCCTGAAACCCTCGGGATTCAATCCTTCCATGAAATATCCGGTGATAATGTGGCAGTACAGTGGGCCGGGTTCACAGGAGGTGACCGACCGCTGGCATATGGACTGGGACTATTACGCGGCTGAGAAGGGATTCGTGGTGATATGCGTCGATGGCCGTGGTACTGGTGGCCGTGGCACCGCTTTCCGCGATGTCGTCTACCGCAACCTGGGTCATTACGAGACAATCGACCAGCTTGCAGCCGCCCGCCACGCCGCGTCGTTGCCGTTCGTCGACGCTTCGCGTATCGGAATTGCCGGCTGGAGCTATGGCGGCTATGAGACCCTGATGGCGATTTCCGACCCGGCATCCCCCTTCAAGGCCGCTGTGGCAATCGCGCCCGTCACATCCTGGCGTTATTACGACACGGTCTATGCCGAGCGTTACATGCTTACTCCCGGTGAGAATGAGGAAGGATACCGCACCAGTGCGCCCATTGAACGGGTTGACAATGTCGACTGTTCGCTGCTCATAATGCACGGCACCGCCGATGACAATGTGCACCTCTCCAATACCATCGAGTATGTCAGCCGTCTCCAGGAATCTGGCCGCGTCTGCGACATGCTCCTCTTCCCGAATATGAACCACTCGATTAACGGCTGTGACGCGCGTGCGCTGGTTTATGGCCGTATGGTCGGTTATTTCACCAGAAACCTCTGACGAAAGCCGGATGAAATCCTTGTGACACGAAAGTTTTCGCGTTACATAGTGGTTACGGGGTAAACGTTATGGTGAGTTCGGATGTTAGACTATCCGAATGTCACTCTTATAAGTCGCTTAACAGAAAGATATGTTTCACTCTCATCAACGCAGAGAAGGATTAAGTGCCGCCATATTCAGCTTATGGCGTAACTGGACAATCGCCATCGGTTTCCTGGCGATTCTGTCGTTTGTTTCTCCGCTCATAAGGCAGGTATGGCTTGCGCCGGTATGTATTGTGCTGTTTCTTGCCCTCCAGCTGATTAGGTCGGCGATGAACAACCAGCCAGTGCCTGTCTGCTCGCGCCTCTACAAAGAGGTGTCTGTGATTATTCTTGTGATCACATGCATAGTGCTTCTGAGATATTTCATCACCGGCGGGAACGGCGCGTTTGAGCTTACGGGCCAACCGGTCAACACCAACGGCCCGCTGCTCGGAATCCTGATAAGCGCACCTGTCACCGCCGTGGTGACAGCCTGCTTCCTGCTGCAGAAACGTGAACCTCTCGTTTGTCAGCTTTGTCATCTCCGTTACGGCAATGTGGTGAAGAATGGATTCATCGGTATGCTGTATCACCGGGAATGGCGTTACCAGACACGTCTGTTGATGGTGTTGTCCCTGCTGCTGGGGGTGGTTGACTGGACATATTACCTCTTCCATTACATCAATGTCAACCTCAACCGCGCCGATTATTTCTTCTTCCTGTGGCTTCCGTTGGCGTTGTATGTCATCTCGTTGCTTTATCTGGGATGGCGTTATTACTCGCTGTGGGTGTTCTATTGCCATAATGATGAGGGGCATGTGGTGACCGATCCGAGTTCGACCATTGTGAGGTTCCTCGTGATAAGTGATGATATGATATTGCTTGAC
Organism: uncultured Porphyromonadaceae bacterium; assembly: GCA_900548705.1. GTDB lineage: Bacteria > Bacteroidota > Bacteroidia > Bacteroidales > Muribaculaceae > UBA7173. The sequence goes on from URLF01000066.1 coordinate 4,175, forward strand.
ATCCGCCGCACCGACAAGTTCTTCAACAACGGGGCGGTGATAAAGCGGTTCGACACTCCGGCTGTGGCGACGCTTCCTTATCAGGAGCGTTACGACGCGGGGCGTGCCGCCGAGCTTTTCAAGCAGATTACAGGCATCAGCGGCGCGGAGATAAGGCCGATGTATGACAGCCCTGACAATGTGACCTACCGCAACATATTCCATTTCTTCGCCTTCGTTGACAACAAGGAGGATATCACCGAGTCAAAAATCCACGGGGAATGGTTTTCGCTCGGGGAATTGCGTCAGCTGATGATGCAGCACCTGACGGGCAATGACCTCAATTCGGAGATGGCTCGAATCTATCGTATCGCGATGGCCTGGAAAACCTATGACCGCGAGGGACGCAGGCTTTACAAGTTCAAGCATTACCGCCCGACTTTCCGTATAAGGGATATCCGCAACTGGGAGGTTGACTACAACGACGGTCACTGGCTCTCTGTGGGTCGTCTCAATGAAGACAGCCATCTCTTCAGATTGCGCCGTTTTCTCAAGCGTATCGAGGATAAAATCAGGCGCAACGCCCCTATGATGAATCTTTTCACCTGACGCCGGATGGAGGAGAATAAACGTGCTGAACTTCCTCTGTTGGCCGTGGTCGGCCCGACAGCTTCCGGCAAGACCGGCTATGCTGTCGCAGTCGCCCGAATGGGGAACGGTGAAATCATCAGCGGGGATTCCCGACAGGTGTACCGAGGGATGGATATTGGTACCGGGAAAGACCTCGGGGAATACGGCGAGATAAGATGCCACTTGCTCGATGTCGCCGACGCGGGTGAGAAATACAATCTTTTTCAGTATCTCCGTGACGCGGGGGAGGCCATCGCCGATATATCGGCGAGAGGGAAACTCCCGGTGTTGTGCGGCGGCAGCGGACTCTATGTCGAGTCGGTGCTGAAAGGGCTTCGGCTTCCTCCCGTTCCTGAGAATCCTCCCTTGAGGGCATCATTGGCCGGGAAATCACTCGCCGAACTCACCAACATTCTCGCCGGAATGAAGACCCTCCATAACACCACCGATGTTGACAGCTGCCAGCGGGCGATACGCGCCATCGAGATTGAGGAGTATTACCTCTCGCATCCCGACGAGGCGAAGGATGCCCGGCAGGCTACTCCGCGACGTGCCACGATAATTGGTGTGGATGTCGACCGGGAGGTGAGACGTGAACGTATCTCGCGCCGTCTCGATGCACGCTTGGAGGAGGGGATGGTCGATGAAGTCAGGCGGTTGCTCGACAGCGGTGTGCCTCCCGAGAACCTGATTTATTACGGTCTGGAATATAAGTTCGTGACCGAATACCTCATAGGGAAGACCACCTATACGGAGATGAGACGGCTGCTTGAAATCGCCATACATCAGTTCGCCAAACGTCAGATGACCTGGTTCAGGGGTGCCGAACGGCGGGGATTTCACATTCACTGGCTTTCCGGTGGACTGTCGCGGGAGGAGTTTGCCCGGCAGGCTCTTGAAATATATAATGACGAACAGGGATGAGAACACCGGGCTGGCTTCGCGGGATTCTTCTTCTTGGGGCGGTCTGTCTAGCTCCCGCGAGAGGGGAATGCGTGGTCGGAAAACTTCTCGAAGAGGGTGTGACGCTTGCCAAAGGGGAGAGTTGGAGTCTCGTTCAGGATGAACGGATATTGTCGGCGGTTGAGATACGCGGGCAATTAATGAAGGGGAATAACAGGAATGGTGGGGGATGGAAAATCTCTTTCTACGACAGCTTTAGCGACAGTATAGCCGAAGTCGCGGTAACCATCCCTCAGAAATCATATGACGGGATAGGAGACAGCGCGACCGAAGTAACGGTAAGTTCATTTTACCGGGCTGACAACGGAACGCCCGCAGACGGTGATGTCGCGAGGATATGCAAAGTGGATGGGGCTGTTGTCTCTGTCGCTATGGTTGAGAGCGGAGAAGGGATGGCAGAAATCTGGAGTGGCGACAAGACGCTTGGCCTCCTATGTGTCATCCCTGTGGGGAAAGGTGTCGCCTCATTCTCGGTTACTCCCGATGACTCGATGGAGATGGTATCGGTCAATGTCAGGGAGAGGGAGATCACAGACAATCAGATGGAATGGAACGAAGAGAATCTTGCCCGTCGTTTCGCTGTTTCGGATGATTTCCGTGAGGGTTTCTATGATTACCTTGACTCAGACATCGACACTGAGCGTTGCCGTCTCGGAGGGGCTTACCGCATAGGGCTGGTGAGGGACGGCAAAGGGGGCTATGAGATTGTGTATCTTTCCGGGGCAGAGGACAACAGCCGTAACTGGGTGGCCGGGATGGTCAAAGGGGGATTGAGACCGACGATTTTTGAAGGGCATTATGACCTGTGGTGGCGCGACTCCGATTTCGCGGAGGACATGGAGGAGCTTTGGGCGCAGCTTGACGGCACTGTCCTGTCGCTCCATTTCCCAAAGGAGAAAGCCGTGGTCAGATTCAGCCGTTCCCGTCAGAACCGGTGACGACTGGTGTGATTTTCCCGCTGGCGACATCATAGGATATTATATAGCCGTGGAATGTGACCATATATATACCGGCGTTGCGGTTCACGGCGTAAACTTCCCCGAGATTGTCGGTGGTCTCGATGTAATCATACAATTGCGACGGAAACTGGTCGAAAATCAGCTGTTGGGGGATGGTGTTGCCATTCCCGTCAACCGTGGTCCATTTCAGAGAGGGATTGAAGACAAGCGTTGCCGAGTTCTCGAGGTTGACGGTATATGTGCCTGCCGTTTCATTGTAGTTCGCCACACCCTGGCCGGGGAAATACTGGCTGATGAATTGCTGGATTTCGCGTGGCAGGCTTTTGAAATCGTCATCTCCACATGAGGTCAGGCCTCCGCAGAGACCGATGCACACGGTCAGCAGCACGGCCAGAAGCAAGCTCCTCTTGCCGTATGATTTTATCTTTCGGGATGAAATTGTAAAGGCCATAAGTCGAAACGTTTTTTGTAATTCAACGTCGGCTTATGGCCTTTTGTTCTGTGTGATGTTTACCTCAGGGCGGATTCAGAAATACCAGGGATGGTTGCGCAATGAAAGCTTGAGGGCGGTGGCGGGGTCTATGCGGCGCACCGCTATCAGGCCCGGATTCTCATAATCGGGTGCGTCAGGATCAAGCGAGCTGATCCTCACTCGCGCTGAGGAATGTATGTAAGCCGGGCCACCCTTGGAAATGGCCACATGGGTGATGCGTCCGGTCTTGACGTTCCCGAAAAACAGCAGGTCTCCGGCACGGAAGGCTGCGGTATCCTCTCGGTCAACCGGTACACCGACCTTTACCTGCTGGGACGCGTCGCGAGGTAGCATGACCCCCTGGCGGTAGGCGCAAATCTGGGTAAGCCCCGAGCAGTCCATGCCTTTCGAGGAGGTGCCTCCCCATACATATGGGGCACCCATCATACGGGCGGCGTAGCAAGGCATGTCGTCGGGATTCCATTCCTGGGTGGCCCATCTCTCTATCGGGATGAGCAGCGAATCGGCCATATAGCCCCTGCGTCCGTCAGGAAGGCGCACTGCGGTCATACCGGGAGTGGTCTCGTCGGGAAGTGTCTCAAGTATCGAACCGTTGACAAGGTCGGTGAGACGGTCCGATTCCGGGGATGAATCTGGGAGGGTCATCGCGTAGACGGTGGCATCGGTTGACACCACGACCCTCGGGGATTTGCGCCAGGCATCCATCGCTTCGTCATCAAGCCCGGCTACGGTGTTGTTGCGCACATAGCCGGTGTAACCCTCAGGTGTCTCTATCTTCCACCAGTCCCCTTGCTTCAGGGATATTTTAAGCGGCGTCCCCATCACTACCTGCGACACCTGTTCGGAGGCATGGTGTGGTTCGCTACGGAGTATGGCCACGGAAACCTTGGGCAACGCCCATTGCTGGGCTGTCGCCGCCAGGGATGAAGCGGATATTGCCGCGAGTAATATGAATCTAAGAGAAAGGGACATTGGTTAAACAGCAGGGACGCGCCGGGGCGCGTCCGCATAAAAGGTGGAAATTATAAAAAACAATTACTTGCAGATTGAGGCTATCACCCCCTTGATGTCGTTGGCAAGGGCTTCCGCTTCCTCCATGGTGTGGGCTTCCGCATATATGCGGATGATAGGCTCGGTGTTGGATTTGCGGAGATGAACCCACGACTGGGGGAAGTCAATCTTCACCCCGTCGATGTCGGTGATTTTTTCAGACTTGTAGCGTTCTTTCATCGCTTCAAGGATTGCGTCAACGTCGATATCGGGAGTGAGCTGTATTTTGTTCTTGGCGATTGCGTAGGCGGGATAACCGGCTTTGAGTTCGGTGACCTTCTTGCCGCTCTTCGCCATAAGGGTGAGGAAGAGGGCGACACCTACCAGCGCGTCGCGGCCATAATGGGCTTCGGGATAAATCACCCCGCCGTTTCCTTCGCCACCGATTACAGCTCCGGTCTCCTTCATCTTGGTGACCACGTTGACCTCGCCGACAGCCGCCGGAGAGTAGCTGCATCCGGCAGCCTCGGTGACATCACGCAGGGCGCGTGAGGAGCTGAGGTTGGAGACGGTTGCGCCGGGAGTATGGCGAAGCACATAGTCGGCGACTGCCACAAGGGTATATTCCTCGACAAACATCTCGCCGTTCTCCATCACAATCGCGAGGCGGTCGACATCCGGGTCAACCACGAATCCGACATCCGCACGACCCTCCTTCATGAGGTCGGCAATCTGTGTGAGGTTTTCGGGGATAGGTTCAGGGGTATGGGCGAATTTACCGTTTGCCTCGCAGTTAAGCTCGATGATGTTCTTCACACCGAGTGCGCGGAGAAGCTGGGGGATGATGATGCCTCCGACTGAGTTCACCGCGTCGACAGCCACGGTGAAGTTGGCTTTGCGGATAGCCTCGACATCCACAAGTTTGAGGTCGAGCACCTGCTGGATGTGGCGGCGGTTCCAGGTGGTGTTTGTCAGTTCGTGGCCGAGCGACATCACGTCGACAAATTCAAATTCCTCAGCCTCGGCGATGCGCAGCACCTCTTTACCTTCGGCATCGTTGAGAAACTCCCCTTTCTCATTGAGGAGCTTGAGGGCGTTCCATTGTGTGGGGTTGTGTGAGGCTGTAAGTATGATGCCTCCGCAGGCTTGTTCGCCCACAACAGCTACCTCGGTGGTCGGGGTGCTGGCCAGACCGATGTTCACGACATCGAAGCCCATCGCGCAAAGTGTTGCGACGACAAGCGAGTCGACCATCTTGCCTGAAAGACGGGCATCACGCCCTACGACGATGGTGTTGGTTGTGCGTGTGGTTGTTTTGCGTATCAGAGTCGCGTAAGCAGCGGTGAATTTCACCACGTCAACGGGGCTGAGCCCCTCACCGGTCTTTCCGCCGATTGTGCCGCGGATGCCGGAAATCGATTTGATGAGTGACATTAGGTGGATGAATCTGGAATATTGTTGAATAATCAATAATACCGGTCAGGAGGAGGAGGGGGCGGTTATTCGCTGACAGCCGGTAGATAGCGGATGTCGTAGAGATAGGGGATAACCTGTGAAATCTCGCTTGAAAGGCCAAACTGAGACTTGATTACGATTCTGACACGGGAATTGAACCCGAGGAAATTGAGCGGCATCTGTAGTCCGTTACCCCACTGTGAAGAGGTGGAGAGGGTGAAGTTGTTGAAGCGGAAAGATGCCGACCCGAGGCCGATGTTCTCCGAGTTGCCTGAGCCGGTACCGAGTTCGCCGGTTAAGGCGTATTCATTCAGGTTGTAGCGGGTGAAGCGGAAGAACACCAGAGCGTCATCTTTCACCTTCTCGGTCTCTCCCGGATCAATCACCTGCATGAACACATTGCCGTCGGGGTCGATGCGGTAAAATGGCGCGTCAAACCCATACTCAAACACGGAGTCGGCAGGGACGTCGAGAATCACATTCTGGTCAGCGAGAAACGAGTTGACTGACTTGGTCTCCTCATTAAGAAGTTCGGCATAGCTTTTGGAATCCTTGCAGGAGCTGAAGCCCCAAAGGAAAGCGGCGCATATGGCGAAAGTCAGGATTTTTCTGAGGTTCATTATATTGGTTTCGTGATGTTTTCTTGGAAGTGGCTGCAATCGTAGTGATAGATTTATTCCGGCAGATAACGGTCAAATAGCGGCATTGCCTCAAGGAGCTTCTCAACAGCCTCGTCGAGTGTGCCATGGAATTCCCCGCCGGCGGCGTTGAGATGTCCCCCTCCGTTGAAGAAGTCGGCACACATCTTGTTCACCGGGAAATCCCCCTTGCTCCGGGCCGAGACCTTTATGTAGTCTGACTCCTCGCGCAGGAAGATGGAATACACGATGTCGGGACATGTCAGGGTGCGGTTGACCAGGTCCTCGGTGTCCCCCTTCTGATAGTGGTAATCGTTTAACTCATCGCGGGTGAGAGTGATGAGCGTGGCCTTGTGGCCCGGGAAATGCTCCAGCTTCTCGCAAATCGCGTAGCCGTTGAGCTTTAGACGATTGAGCGAGTTGTTGAAGTAGACCTTCTTGTAAATCCAGTCCTTGTCAATCCCTTTGTCGAGCAGACGTGCGATTATACGGTAAAGGTCGGGGTCGTTGGAATTGTAAGAGAAATTGCCGGTGTCGGTCATCATGCCGGTGTATATAGCCATCGCGGCGTCATGATCGAGGAACCGCAGCATCCCTACTGCCGACACTACCTTGTAGACAAGCGCTGATGTCGAGGAGACCTCGGGATGGGAAATCACCAGGTCAGGGAAAGTGTCGGGATAGAGATGATGGTCAATCATCACCTTCGGCGCGGGGGATGAAAGCATTCCGGGCGCGACCAGGTCGATTCTCTTCGCGTCGTTATAGTCAAGACAGAAAATCAGGTCTGTCTCGGCCAGAATCTTGTTGGCGAACGCTTCGAAACGGGAGTAGACGACGATATGCTCCGCTCCGGGAAGGAACATAAGGTATTTCGGGGGACTGTCAGGAGTGATTACCTTGACCTCCTTTCCGGCATTGCGCAGTACGCGGCAAAGTCCCAGCGAAGAGCCCATGGCGTCGCCGTCAGGTGATAAATGACAGGTAATCACAACCCGCCGCGCCCGGTTGAGCAGCATGCGCAGGTGGTCTGTCTTCTCACGTTCAATAAGATTCTCCATCATAGTCTGCAAAGTTACAACATATCCCGCTAATCTCCCCAACGCGCCCCGATAAAATTCTTTAAAATTTCACCGACGCGCAGTCCCCGATTTCAGTGTGTGGCATTGGTCGCCGAGAGGATTGAAAGCAGGCGCGAGGCTTTGGATTTGGTCTCGGCCCATTCCGAAAGTGGGTCGGATCCATGGAGGAGACCTCCCCCGGCAAGAATCTCGAAATACCCGTATGGCTGCAGGGAGATACGCGCACTACGGAGATTCACGAAACTGCGGAAGCTGTCAGCTTTCTCGATGGCTGCTTCGCTGGCAGGAGTAGTCCGGCGTATGCCGATGAAGCCGCCGTAGCAGTCGCGGGTGTGCAGCTCAAAGTCGCTGATGTCTTTGATCGCGTCCTCAAGCGGGGAACCGCAGAGGGCCGGGGTGGGATTGATGAGGTCGAGTAGCCTGGAGTAGTCGATTCCATCAGGAAGTACAGCCGTGATGTCGCGCCGCAGGTGTTGGATGATTCCGTAGCGGACGGTCTGCGGTTCGCTGATTTCCGGCTCTATTCCGAGCGAGCGGAATTTGTCGCGGATATAATCGGCCACAAATCGGTTTTCACGCAGGTTTTTCTCATCCCACGGTGCTTCACCCTCCGAGGCTGGACGTGTGCCGGCGAATGCCATGGTCGATACCCGGCGCGTCGTGGCATCGAAATCAAGCAATGTCTCGGGGGAAGCCCCGAGCCAGCAGCCTGTCATAGGGGTGTTATACAGGAAGCCGAATGAATCGGGAAAGGTGTCAAACAACCGCTTGGCAACCATAGGGATGTCAAGATCGGGATTTTCTCCGGCGATGATACGGGAGTAGACCGTCTTGCCGTCGCGCAGGCGGCATCTATCGGTGATGGCGGTCACCGCCTCGCAATATTCCTCTTTAGAGATGACGCGGTCAGGTCGGAAAGACTCATTTCCCTCCGAAAACCAATGACGGTCATTCAAGTCAGATTCCTCAATATTGGCCGCTTGGAGCGGGGTGAGGAGGTCGCCTATGCTGATTCTCTCAGACCACGGCACAAGCCATTTCCCGATTTCGAATGATTTCCGTGGTTTGTTGTCGGTGGCAGGTGAATTGATGCCGCAGAAGAATTCAAGTGTTTCATTTCCCGGGAGACGGCATACGGCGAATGGGATGCAGAATCTCAGGCAGTTGCGTGCAGCGCGGAAGATGATTTCTCCCCCGGAGTCTTTTCCGACGATGTTGTTGTCTGTTGACGCCATATTTGAGCCTGTGACTTTCGAGCCGTCAGGGGAGTGGTTCTCCTATGAGTTCAAACGGAAGGGTCTCGGTGATTCTCACCGACACAATATCCCCTTTCTTCAGTGACCTTGTCTTCTTGACAAGCACCTCGGGGTCGACTTCAGGGGAATCGAATTCAGTGCGTCCGACATAATAGTCTTCCTCCTCGGAGTCGATGATGACCTCCATAACCGAGTCTTTTTTCTGCTGCTGAATCTCAAGTGAAATCTCCTCCTGGAGTGCCATCAGGCGGTTAAGGCGATCCTGTTTCACCTCCTCCGGTATCTCGTCGGGAAGGTTGTTGGCCGCGAATGTGCCTTCCTCCTCGCAATAGGCGAAAGCACCCATACGCTCAAACCGTTGTTCACGGACAAACTCCATCAGCTCATTGAAATCCTCCTCCTCTTCTCCGGGGAATCCGACCATAAGGGTGGTGCGGATATGTATTCCCGGCACTCGACGGCGGATTTCGGCGAGCAACTCGCGGGTCTCCCCAGCGGTGATATGGCGGCGCATATTCGTCAGCACTCTGTCTGAGATATGCTGGAGGGCGATGTCGAGGTATTTGCAGACATTTTTCCTGCGGGCCATCACGTCGAGTATCTCCATCGGGAAGTCGGCGGGGTAGGCGTAATGGAGCCGGATGCGTTCCACACCCGGAATGTCGGCCAATCGGTCGACAAGCTGTGCGAGCTGATGTTCCCCATAAAGGTCGAGACCGTAGCTCGACAGATCCTGGGCGATGATGTTGAACTCCTTTACCCCATTGGTGACGAGGTCAGTGACCTCTTGTTCTATCTCCTCCATCGGACGCGAATGATGGCGCCCGGTGATTAGGGGAATCGCGCAGAATGCGCAGAAGCGGTTACACCCCTCGGAAATTTTGATGTAGGCGTGATGGGAGGGTGTGGTCACTACCCGCGCCGCATCCTCAGCCTGCCGGTCAGTTCCGGCGGTCTGGTCGCCATTGGCAGCCGTGAGGTCATTGACGATTCCGGTCCAGTCAAACTTGCCGTAGTAACGGTCAACCTCGGGAATCTCCGTCTTGAGATCATCGCGGTATCGCTCGGAGAGACAGCCCATTACATACAGTTGCTCAATCTCTCCGCGCTTTTTGGCTTCGCAGAACTCCAGGATGGTGTTGACTGATTCCTCCTTGGCGTCGCCGATGAAGCCGCAGGTGTTTATGATTACAATGTCGGTGTCTTCCGGGGTCTGGTGGTAAGCCTCTAAACCGGCCTTGGTGAGCATCGAAAGAACCCGCTCGGAATCGACCAGGTTCTTTGAACATCCCAATGTTACGACATTGACGCTTTTTTTGTCTGACATTGTTAAGTAACTGTTCAAAATTATTTTATATTAACCAATCCTTTTATTTCAATGTTTCTTTGGCAAAATTTTTGAATCTTTTCCTCTCTTAATCAGTCGTGTAGCTCGCTACACTCCTTCTTCATCGAGAAAAAACGTCTAAAAATTTTACTCAAATAAACATTAAAATAATTTCGGCCAGTTACTTATTTCAGATTCTCCTCATTGAAAAGTGACTCCACGAATTCCTTTTTGTGGAATACCTGCAGGTCGTTGATGCCTTCTCCCAGGCCGATGTATTTCACCGGAATCTTGAACTGGTCGGAGATGCCGATCACCACGCCACCCTTGGCTGTGCCGTCGAGTTTGGTGATGGCCAGCTCGTTGACACTCGTGGCGGCCACGAACTGACGGGCCTGCTCGAATGC
>URLF01000067.1 GCA_900548705.1 uncultured Porphyromonadaceae bacterium
ATGGAATCAGCCCTAATTTTTATGCTGCTCTATAAAGTTTAGCGGACAGTAATATATTATTATATAGAATTAGGGTTACCGCCAGCCCATAAACATTTTGACGGTTTCGGGATCGTGGTGGTCGAAGAAGAGGCTTTTCCCGGTGTCGAGGAGGGCTATTTCTGACATGTCGCTTTCCGAAAGGGTGAAGTCGAGGATGTCAAGATTTTGCTCCATGCGCTCGATATGGACTGATTTCGGTATTATGATTATGCCGAGTTGCGTCAGCCAGCGGAGTGCTACCTGTGCGACAGATTTGCCATATTTCTGACCGATTTTTTCGAGGACAGGATTGGTGAAGAAGTTGTTGCGACCTTCGGCAAGCGGTCCCCAGGACATTGTTCGTGTGCCGAATTCTTCCATATATTTGCGGGCGATTGTCTGCTGGTTGAAGACGTGGGTCTCAACTTGGTTCACAGTCGGAATAATCTCGACATTCTCGGCAAGGTCAGTGAAATGGTCTGGGTAGAAGTTGCTGACTCCGATGGCTCGCAGTTTGCCCTCTTTGTAGGCATCTTCAAGGGCGCGATATGCTCCGTATCTGTCGCAATATGGTTGATGGAGGAGCATAAGGTCGATATGGTCAGTGCCGAGTCTTCTGAGGCTCTCGTCAATTGATTTCCGGGCTTTGTCGTAGCCATAATTGGAAATCCATATCTTTGATACTATAAACAGTTCATTGCGGGGGATTTCGCTTTTGGCTATCGCTGCGCCAACTCCTTCCTCATTATTGTATGCCTGGGCAGTGTCAATCATTCTGTACCCGACTTTCAGGGCATCGCTCACGCAGCGTTCGCATTCATCGGGAGACACCTGGTAGACTCCATACCCTATCTGGGGCATCTCCACACCATTGTTGAGTTTGATTTTCATATACACCAGTATTTTTATCGTGACTAAGTTACAACATTATCCGTCATTCATTGTTTCCCAAATTACTCTTTATCTTTCAAAAATTACCGAAAGATATGTTTGGATAAGTAAAAAGCCGACCACATTTAGCGGCCGGCTTGATAGCTTCATTATGTAGAGGATTAGTCCTCGTTGAGGTTGACGCGCTTGAAGGAGGCAACGAGGAGGCCGTTCTGAGCCTGCTCGAGGTATTTGCCGATGGTGAGGGAGCCGTCTTTGATGAACTCCTGCTCCATAAGGCAGTTTTCCTTGTAGAACTTGTTTACGCGGCCTTCGGCGATGTTCTTGATCATCTGCTCGGGAAGGTTGGCGGCTTTGGCTTCGGCGGTTTCCTTGGCGATTACGCGAGCCTTGGCAGCTTCTTCTTCGGTGAGCCAGCCCTTGGCGATGTTGGAGTTGATGTGGTCTTCGGAGTCAACGAGGTTGGGGTTGATGCCGTTCTTTTTGAGGGCGGCTTCAACTGCCTTCTTGACTTGCTCTTCCTTGGTCTTCTCGACGGCCACGTTGTATTCAGCTTCCACAGTTGCCTGGGGTACGCTCTGGCGGTCTACAGCCACGGGGTTCATGGAGGCTACCTGCATTGCCACGTCGCGGCCTACCTGGTAGTCGACACCTTCGAGGTTGAAACCTACGATGGTGGCGAGCTTGTTGCCAAGGTGGTTGTATGATGTGGTGGAGGGAGCTTCGATGTATTCGTATGCGCCGAGTTCGGTCTTCTCACCGGTCTTGCCGCCTTCCTCAACTACGAGGTCGGCTACGGTGCGGCCGTCAACGGACACAGCCTTGAGTTCGTCGAGGCTCTTGCACTTGTTTGCGACAGCCAGGTCGAGGAGCTTCTGGGTGAGTTCCACGAAACCGGCGTTCTTTGCCACGAAGTCTGTCTCGCACTGGAGGGCTACGATAGCGGCGAAGTTGCCTTCGCTCTTGGCGAGGACGCAACCTTCTGCGGCCACGCGGTCTTCGCGCTTGGCTGCGACAGCCTGACCCTTCTTGCGGAGGATCTCAACAGCTGCTTCGATGTCGCCGTCGGTTTCGGCGAGAGCTTTCTTGCAGTCCATCAGGCCGGCCGATGTGAGGTGGCGCAGCTTGGTGATTTCTGCCATTGTTACTGCCATATCTTGGAGTGTTTTTTAGCTTGTTATTGAATTTACTTTTTAATGAAGAACTCAACGGAGGCAAATTTACCCCCGTTGAGTCCGTTTTAAGGGGTCTGTTCCGGATTATTCGGCAGCCTCTTCGGCGGGAGCCTCAGCGGTCTCGGCCTCAGCGGCGGGAGCTTCAGCCTCACCTTCATTGCGGCGAACGGCACGACGGCGCTCGCGGCGGGGAGCCTCGCCCTCACCGGCAGCCTGGGTGTCTACCTTCTCAGCCTTGCGTTCTTCGAGACCTTCGGCCATAGCGGCGCAAACGGTGTCGAGGATGAGCTCGATTGACTTGGATGCGTCGTCGTTGGCGGGAATCACGAAGTCAACGTCGTTGGGGTTGGAGTTGGTGTCGACCATGGCGAACACGGGGATACCGAGACGGTTTGCCTCAGCAACGGCGATGCGCTCTTTCAGCACGTCAACAACGAACAGGGCAGAGGGAAGACGGTTGAGGTCGGCGATAGAGCCGAGGGTCTTCTCAAGCTTGGCGCGCTGACGGGAAATCTGGAGTTTCTCGCGCTTTGAGAGGTTGTCGAATGTGCCATCCTTGGTCATCTTGTCGATGTTGGCCATTTTCTTGACGGCCTTGCGGATGGTGGGGAAGTTGGTGAGCATACCGCCGGGCCAGCGCTCAATCACATAGGGCATGCCGATGCTCTGGGCTTTGTCAGCGGTAACTTGTTTGGCCTGTTTCTTGGTGGCAACGAAGAGAACCTTCTTGCCCTGTTTTGCTATCGATTTGAGCGCTGCGGCAGCCTCGTCGAGCTTCGCGGCGGTCTTGTAGAGGTCAAGAATGTGGATACCATTGCGCTCCATGAAGATGTAGGGAGCCATCGCGGGGTTCCATTTGCGTTTGAGGTGGCCGAAGTGGCAACCTGCTTCAAGGAGCTGGTCAAAATTGGGTGTAGCCATTTTTTTTGTAAAGTAGTGTTTACGTTCTTTTGGATTACAACCCCGAGGTAGGGAACGTCTGGTCCATCCACGGGATTTAGATGCTAAACTTGGAGGGGGAGGAGGAGAGAAAGATAATGAGGATGTATTAACGCTTGGAGAACTGGAAGCGCTTGCGGGCCTTGGGCTGACCGGGCTTCTTACGTTCAACGACGCGCGGGTCGCGGGTCATGAAGCCTTCAGCACGGAGAGCGGGCTTGTCCTCGGGGTTGATTTTCACGAGGGCGCGGGCGATGGCGAGACGGAGAGCCTCGGCCTGGCCTTTGTAACCGCCGCCGTCGATGTTGACGGCGATGTCATACTTCTCAACGCAGTCAAGGGTCTTCAGGGGCTGAAGCACGATGTACTGGAGGATGGAAGAGGGGAAGTACTTGTCGAGGGTGCGACGGTCGTGGTTGCAATTGATGGTGATGGCGCCGTTGCCTTCCTTGACAATAACGCGGGCGATGGCGGCTTTACGGCGGCCTACTGCATTAACTGATTCCATAGAGGTTTCGGGTTTTGTTTAGGTTGGCAAATGTTACTTGATAGTGTTGATGTCAATCACCTTGGGGTTCTGAGCCTCGTGGGGATGGTTGGGACCGTTGTAGACGTGGAGGTTCTTGATGAGCTGACGTCCGAGACGGTTTTTGGGAAGCATGCCCTTCATGACGCGGAGGTAGAGGGGGTGCATACCCGGTTTGAGGTGCTTGTTGAAGGATTTCTTCATCAGTACCTCGGGAGTTTCCATACGCTGTCCGCCGGGATAGCCGGTGTAGCGGAGGTAGATTTTGTCGGTCATCTTGTTGCCGGTCATAATGACTTTGTCGGCGTTGATGATGATCACATTGTCGCCGCAGGCTACGTTGGGGGAGTAGCTGGGCTTGTTTTTGCCGCGGAGGATCTTAGCCACCTTAGAGCAGAGTCGACCGAGTACCTGATCGGTAGCGTCGACGATAATCCATTCCTTCTGGATGCTCTCGGCATTGGGGGTAAGGGTTTTGTAACTTAAAGTATCCACTTCTTAATGTTTGATTAATAAATGATTAACGTGACCTGTCGCCGCAGTCTTCCCGGCCAAAGGAGGGCTGCAACTATGGCCAAAACGAGATTTGGATAGCAATCGGACTGCAAAGTTACGAATTATCAGCGGAATATGCAAATTTTTGTCCCGTCAGTCTGGACGCGGACAATCGAAATGTACGGAAAAATCGTCAAGTGTCCGATTCCGTACAGGTGTGTTGATGGATAATTTGTTGATATATAATGATATAGGCATTTTGGCACGGTCTTTGACCCATATTATGGCGACTTGGCATTGTCCGGGTCACAAAATTTTCAGGTCTTAAATAATATTCGAATTCAATCCCGCTTACACTAAAGATTAGGAACAATGGACAGAGAGATTCCAAAACAGAAGCTGAAGCAGCGCCAACGCCGGCGGTTTCTCCTTGGAGGAGCGATCGCGGCGTTGGCGGCGGGAGCGGTGATAGCGATAGGCTCGCTGACCGAAGAGAGCGTCAACATCGCCGACATCAAGCTTTCGACCGCCGACCGTGGTGACATCGACGCGGCGGTAAACGGCAACGGCACAATAGTAGCCGCCTTCGAGGAGGTGATAGTGTCGCCGGTCAACTCGCGTATCCTTGAGGTCTACCATCATAGCGGCGACATCGTGGAGGAGGGCACTCCCCTGTTGAAACTCGACCTCGGGGAGGCCTCGACCCGCGAAGCCTCCGAACGAGACGAACTCGCCATGATGCGTCTCGATCACCAACGCCTCCAGGCCTCCCACCGCACGCGCCTGTCTGACCTCAGAATGCAAATCAAGGTGGCGGAGATGAAACTGCGCCGTCAGGAGGTGGAGGTGGCCAACGAGCGTCATCTCGGCAGCGGCACCACCGACCGCGTCCGTGAGGCTGAGTTCGCCCTGCGCACCCAGCGTCTCGAGCTTGAACAGCTGCGCGAACAGCTCGCCAACGAACAGCGGATGCTCCAGGCCGAGGATGACGCCAAACTGCTGGAGATTTCCATAAAAGAGAACAACCTTGCCCAGACAAGCCGCATACTGGCAGATGCCGAGATACGTTCGCCGCGCCGGGCCACGGTCACCTCCATATCTGACCGCCTCGGCACCACTGTCAGCCAAGGACAGCAGGTGGCGGTCATCGCCGACCTGGGTCATTACCGGGTGGACGCTACCATCACCGAAAGCAGTGCCCAGGAGGTAAGGGCCGGAAGCCGCGCCCACATAGTTTTCGGGCGCAACCATACCGAGGGATTTGTCAGCTCAGTCGCCCCGACAGCCGTCAACGGAATGATTGAGGTGAAAGTGACGCTCGACAATGACAGCCTCTCGTCGTTACGCCCCGGAATCAAGACCGACATAAAGATTTCCAACGGAGTGAAAGAGGGGGTGGTCAGGATTCCCAACCTGCCGTTTTACACCGGTCCTAACAATTACACCCTGTATGTCAGGCCGAAAGGAGCCTCCTACCTCGAACGCCGCAGTGTGAAACTTGGCAGTGCGGGCTACGACTACATAGAGGTCGTGAGCGGCATCCTTCCCGGAGATGAGATTGTCGCATCCTCCACCGCCATCTTCGGCAACGCCCGTAGGGTCAATCTTCGAAAATAACCGAAAACCAATCAAAAATCATAGAAATGTCAATCACGACCTATTTCAGACAAGCCTGGCGGCAGATGCTCGCCAACAAGCTTTTCTCGGCGATATACATAAGCGGGACAGCCCTGGCCATAGCCACGACCACCCTCTTCGCTGTCATCTATTATGTCAAGATCGCCCCGATATACCCCGAGACCAACCGTATGGAGACATATTATTTCCGCAGTGTGCAGAACTCCATCCACAGTACCGGACGCATGATGCAAAGTTCTCTGGGCTACGACCTTGTCAGAGACCACCTTTACAAATTAAAAAGCGCCGAACATGTGTCTGCCACTTACGACGAATGGATGCCCCAGATTTACGCCCAGCACCCCGAGACTCTCCAGGACATCAAGATTTCCACCCGCAAGACCGATCCGGCGTACTTCGAGATTTACCCCTACCGTTTCATCGAAGGAGGCCCATTCACCGAAGATGACCTGTCGGCCGGGACACCAGTGGCCGTTATCACCGGAGAGACCGCCCTCAGGATGTTCGGAAGCGAGACCGGAGTCGTGGGGAAGACCCTGAAAATCAATTTCCGCGATTTCCGCATCGTGGGTGTCATCGAATCAGGAAGCTCGCTGCTCTCCGATTCATACGCCGAAGTCATCATGCCTTACACCACAGACCGTAACTATGACAAAGACCGCGCCACATTCATCGGTTCGATGGTGGTGACTATGACCTCCTCTGACGGAGACGCCCTGAGGGAGGAGATAAATGAAATCGCCCGTAAATTCAACAGCTCGCAGACCGATGAGGAGGTCGACTTCTTCGATTTCCCTAAATCACATATGGCCACGGCGATAAATCCCGACCGGGTGGATGATGACGAGACCTGGAGAAACATTCTGCGCCAGAACCTGCTTGTGTTGCTTGTCCTCCTGGTGGTTCCGGCCCTGAACCTCAGCGGTCTTATCTCAAGCCGTATGGAGATGCGTTCCTCAGAGCTTGGGGTAAGACGCTCCTTCGGGGCTACCAAACCGAGGCTCCTCGGCCAGGTGTTGTGGGAAAACCTGTTTCTCACCCTCGCGGGTGGAGTTGTCGGCCTGCTGATCGTGTGGTTCAGTCTCTGGGCCACCTCCGGTTCGCTCCTGACCATAATGAATGAGGAGGTCGATTCTGTGGCCACATCCTCGGCTCTCACCTCCGGCATACTTTTCGCCCCGGCGGTGTTCGCGACGGTCTTCCTGCTGTGTGTTGTTCTCAACCTTCTTTCAGCCCTCATCCCCGCGTGGTTCTCAATCCGCAAACAGATCACCAACTGTCTCAAATAATCACATCCCGCAATGTCAAGAATAAAGAACCTATGGAACAACAGACGTGCCAACGTCTGGATATTCATCGAACTGGTCATAATCTCTATCGTGACCTGGATAATCGCCGACCCGGTGACGGTTGCCGTGTCAGACTCGATGCTTCCCACCGGATATGATAACGACCGGCTGCTGATAGCCGGTATAGCCCATCTCGACCCTGAAGCGCCGGGGTACGACGGTTCACGCGACACCCTTGCGGTGAACACCGCTGATGTCGAGACCGTCCTGATGAAGCTCCGCAACCATCCTCTGGTGGAATCTGTCACAATCGACAAAGGTTTCGGGGTGCCGGGAAATATCTCGGTTTCCCTCGATTGTCCGAGAAGTGGCAATCAGGCGGTAGACACAGTGGTCAAGATGACGAATGTCTTTTATTACCATCGTGGTACAGACTTCTTCCAGACTTTCGGAATCAAATCAGCCGAAGGCTCACCCTCTCCCGAGGAGCTGTCTGAAATGGAGGCCAAGGGGCCTGATAAGGTAATCATCACCCGCGAGCTTGGCGAACTGTACTGGCCCGGTGAAAACGCCGTCGGCAAGAAATTCGTACGCAACTCCGGGCAGGATGGAGAGGAGAAGTATATGACAGTGATAGGTGTGATAGAGGGAATCCGTCACCAGCGTCCTTACCGCTCATATTGCGCCATGTTTTACAGCGGCGACGGCATTTTTGACGACGAGCCTCAGCGCACGTTCAAGGCTGTCATAAGGCTGAAAAATCCTGATAATGTCAAGGCACAGGCCGAAGAGCTTTTCCAATGGGGAAGCCGGGAACTTGTCACAGGCAATTTCTACCTCCGCACGATTGACACCTACAATGATTTCCTCGACGACACCGACAAGTCGCTTGGAATCCCCAATCAACTCAGTCTCCGCTACATGCTTGCCGGATTTTTCCTCGTCAACCTGATACTCGGCATCGTCGGCACCTTCTGGCTCCAGACCCGCAAGCGTGTCACTGAGATGGGAATACGCCGTGCGTTCGGGTCTCCCCGGCGCGGTATCATAGGGATGATGGTGGGGGAGAACTTCCTGTTGGCCACGGTCGCCTGTATCTGCGGCTTCCTCATATACTGGCAGTATGCCCTGCGCAACGGTCTTGAGGAAGGATATGTCAACAACGGCGCGATCAATGTCATAGACAACTGGATATCCCATTTCGGCCAGCATTTCGCGGTTGTGTCAATCATCGTCTACCTGCTGATAATACTCTGTGTGATTGTCGGGACATTGATTCCCGCCATGAGTGTCAGCAAAGTGGAAATCGTTGATTCCCTCCGCAGCAAAGAGTGATTTCATCTAAGTAGAAAACAATCAAAAACGCAAAACCTTCATAATTATGGAAACAATCATAAAGCTTTCAGACATCAGCAAAGTCTACACCACCAAAACCATCGAGACGCAGGCTCTCGAAGGAATCAACCTCGAGGTCGGCAAAGGTGAATTCCTCTCGATAATGGGTCCTTCAGGATGCGGCAAGTCAACCCTGCTCAACATCATCGGGCTGCTCGACCGCCCCTCGGGAGGGGAGATAAAACTCTTCGGCAAACAGCTCGCGGGACTGCGCGACAAGGAGATGGCCCGTTTCCGCAATGAGAACCTCGGTTTCGTCTTCCAGAGCTTCCATCTGATTCCGACCCTCAACGTGATTGACAACGTGATGGTGCCGCTGACCTACCGCAAAGGTGCCGGAGACCGGCGCAAACTCGCCCGCGAGGCCCTTGAAAAGGTAGGGCTTTCACACCGCACCACCCATTTCCCGGCACAGCTGTCAGGCGGCCAGGCACAGCGAGTGGCGATTGCCCGCGCGATTGTCGGGAATCCGTCGATAATCCTCGCCGACGAGCCTACCGGGAACCTTGACTCCAAGATGAGCCAGGAGATCATGCAGCTTCTCCACGGTCTCAACAGCGAAGGGAAGACCATCATAATGGTGACCCACAACGAGTCTCAGGCCCGTGACACAGACCGTGTCATCCATCTCTTCGACGGCCATATGGTGATGTGACCCCTTCTTCCCTGTATTCTTGAACGACTCTCCTCCCACCCAGATTATGAAAATGCTTTTTTATATCAAGCAAGCGTGGCGCATGATGCTGGCCAACAAGCTGTTTTCCGCGATATATATCTGCGGGACAGCTTTGGCCATCGCCACCACCACATTGTTCGCCCTCATATACTATGTCAAGGTCGCGCCGATATACCCCGAATTCAATCGTATGAAGACATATTATCTCAGGTATATCGAGAACGGAGAGAAGGGGAGCCCCCGCAAGAATGTCAGCAGTCCCAGTTATCCTCTTGTAAGGGATCACTTGCGGAAGTTGAAAAGCGCGTCAATTGTCAGTGCGGAAACCTCCGGATGGGATGATTATGTCCAGCTGCCTGGGGATGACCGGGAAATAGAGGTCGACTTGAAGTTGACAGACCCGGAATTTTTCAAGCTGTATGAATATGACTTTATGGAAGGCAGACCATTCACTGCGGAGGAATTCGATGGAGGAGTGCTGACCGGAGTGATA
Source organism: uncultured Porphyromonadaceae bacterium (assembly GCA_900548705.1). GTDB lineage: Bacteria > Bacteroidota > Bacteroidia > Bacteroidales > Muribaculaceae > UBA7173. Next base: position 9,539 of record URLF01000067.1, read on the forward strand.
TCCGACCGGCTGGCGATGGATATCTTCGGTGCAGACACCGGCGTCGTCGGACGCACATTCAGCCTCAACTATCAGGAATACCGCGTATGCGGGGTTTTCAGGGAAGGCAGTCAGCTTCTGCCGGACTCATACGCCCAGGTCATCCTGCCGCTCACGACTGAGGAGGATTACGACGAGGAATGGCGTCCGTTTGTGGGAGGGGTTTCCGTGACTTTTGTCTCCGACGACGGCAAAGCCTTGAAAGAGGAGGTTGATGAGATTGCCCGTAAATTCAACAGCTCGAATCCGGATTATGAGGTGGGTTTCCTTGATCTCCCTCATTCCCACCTCGTGGAGGTATTCAATCCTGATTACAGGGAACTGGTTCCCATACAGTCCGTGGTAAAAAAGAATCTGCTGATTCTGTTGGTGTTGCTGCTGATTCCGGCCCTTAACCTGAGCGGCCTGATTTCGAGCCGTATGGATATGCGGTCATCCGAGATAGGGATACGTCGCTCGTTTGGTGGCACCCGTTTTCAGCTTCTGAAACAGGTGCTGTGGGAAAACTTGGTTCTGACAATTTCCGGAGGCGTCGTGGGGCTTGTCATCGTATGGCTCTGCATCATCTTCTCCTCCGGCCAGCTGTTGACACTCCTTGACAGTAATAATTTCAACGAAGTGGTTTCCATCAACCTCACTCCCGAAATCCTCTATGCCCCGGTAATTTTTATCGTGGTGTTCCTGCTGTGTGTGGTTCTCAACATACTTTCGGCTTTGGTTCCGGCATGGTTTTCATTGCGCAAACCTGTAATATCAAACATTGAATAAACAAAATTAACGCGACTATGATGATTCTAAAAAACATCTGGAACCACAGGCGCACCAATGCCTGGATTTTCATCGAGCTTGTGTTGGTTGCGATTATATCTTGGAGTATCATCGACCCGGTGGCTGTCGGTCTGTCCGACCTGAATATGCCTACCGGCTATGACAATGACCATATGCTGGTGGTGGATGTGGTTTCATATCCCAAGACAGCCCCATCCTATGATTCCACTGCCGTCACTCCGGAAAGAAGATATGCCGACATATGCAATCTGATGATGAAGCTGCGCAATCATCCCGATATCAGCTTTGTGACCATAAACCTTAATAATTCGATGATTGGAGGAGGCACACGCACAGTGGTTTGCCCGGGGACGGGAAATCTTGCCGCCGATACCATCAGAAAAAGGTCGTTCGAGTTTTACTATTTCAAGGGTACTGACTTTTTCCAGACCTACGGCATAGAGTCTGTGGAGGGATCCCCGACGGTCGAGGAGCTTTCTGACCGTTATGTGCCAATGTGGCAGGAGGCTGTTGTCACAAAGGCTTTTGCTGACCTGTATTGGCCCGGAGAGAATCCGATGGGGAAACGTCTGATGGGGGGCATAAACCAAGCCACCGGCGACACTGTGTTCTCGACCGTGGTCGGTGTGGTCGGCGATGTGCGCCATGTTCCGGTTTCCAGGTCATACACGCAGGTTTTCCGCACTTTGGATGACGCGTGGCTCAAAGAGGGTGGAAGCACCAGTTTCTATCTCATTGCCAGGGCGCGTGAGGGGAAGGACATCACGGAACTCAAGGATGAAATCACCTCCTGGGCGCGAAAGGAACTGAAAGCAGGAAACTATCACATGCGGAGGGTCAGGACTTATGATGAACTGATAGAACGGACTGCCGGACTGTATGGCGCTATCGGTCAGTTGCGCCTGTCATATGTCCTCGCGGGATTTTTCCTGATAAATCTGATTCTCGGTGTAATCGGCACATTCTGGCTGCAGACCCGAAAACGTATCCCTGAAATGGGAATACGCAGGGCTTTCGGAGCCGCCCGTGGCTCTTTGATAGCCATGCTGGTGAAGGAGAACCTGTTGCTTGCGACCGGAGGATGTCTTCTTGGATTCCTGATTTATTGGCAATATGCCTTTCATAACGGCCTGGCCAATGGAGATGAGACGAATCTTGAACAGAATGTGGTCGACAACTGGATCGGGAGTTTCGGCGAGCATTTTCTGATTGTGTCATTGATTGTCTACGGAGTGATAGCGGTCTGTGTCATTGTCGGGACGTTGATTCCTGCGATGGCTGTGAGCCGTGTTCAGATTGTGGATGCGATAAGAAGCAAGGAATAAGATTGTTATGACGATGAAAAGGATAGATGCAGTGCCACGGATTGTGGTGTTGTTGCTGACAGTGTGGCTCGCTGTGTCGGGAATGAGTGGGGAGAGGAGGATTACTCTCGGAGAGACCATCGCCCTGGCCCGCGAGAGGAGTGTCGATGCCGAGGTGGCAGCCAACTCTCTGAGGTCGGCTTACTGGGAATACCGCACATACCGGGCGAAACTGTTGCCGGAAATCACATTTTCCGGCACGATACCATCATACAACAAACGTTACAATTCCTGGCAGAATTCCGACGGGTCATATACCTTTCTCCGCGACGATAACCTGAAACTCGAAGGCAGCCTCAATGTGGAGCAGAGGATATGGCTTACGGGGGGCACGCTGTCGCTGGCCTCTTCGCTTGATTTCATCAGGCAGCTTTCAGGGGAGACAGGCAACCTGTATATGTCTGTGCCGGTGGCCCTGCGGTTGAATCAGCCTTTGTTCGGGGTGAATGATGTCAAATGGGACCGTCGTATCGAGCCTGTTCGCTACCGTGAGGCGAAAGCCACATATATAATGGCCACCGAGGAGGTGGCGTTGACCGCCATCCGGTATTTCTTCACGCTGCTGACTGCCCGGGAGACTCTCGCCAACGCGGCGCAGAATGTGGCCAATGCCGAGAAGATGTATGATGCGGCGAAGGTGCAGCGCGAGATGGGGCGCATCAGTGGCAACGACCTGTTGCAGATAGAGCTTAACCTGATAAATTCACGTTCGGAATATCTGAATGGGGAGAGCGAGGTCAAAAGCGCGATGTTCCAGTTACGTTCGTTCCTTGACCTTCCCGAGACCGAGGAGCTTGTGCCTGTTCCTCCCGCTAATGGTGGAGCCGGGAATGTGGAGTATGACAATGCTCTGCAGCTCGCCCTGGCCAACAACCCGCTGGCATTGAATATCCGTCGCCGACAGCTTGAGGCCGATTATGAGGTGGCCAAGGCGAAAGGTGATATGCGTCAGATCAACCTCTTCGCCCAGGTGGGTTTCACCGGCACTGACAACAATCTCAGTGCCACATACCGTAATCTCCGTGACAATCAGATTATTGAGGTAGGTGTTTCCATCCCTCTCCTTGACTGGGGCAAACGCAAGGGGAAGGTAGAGACCGCCCGCAGCCGCCAGATGCTCACCGAAAGCACCCTGCGTAAGGAGAGGTCTGATTTTTGTCAGAATCTTTTTGTGCTTGTAGAGCGGTTCAACAACCAGCAGTCTCAGCTCGGGATGGCCATCCGCGCCGACGAGATAGCCACCAGGCGTTATGACAGTTCGGTCGAGACCTTCATGATCGGGAAACTCTCTGCCCTTGACCTTAACAATTCCCAGGAGAACAAAGACTCCGCCAAACTGAAATATCTGAACGAGCTGTATATGTACTGGTATTATTACTACCAGCTCCGCAGTCTCACACTCTGGGATTTCGAGGAGGGGCTTCCGATAGAGGCTGATTTTGACCATGTGATTTCAGGAAAATGACAAATTTGTTGGCCGATAGGGATGAAACAGTTACTTTTGTATTATGATACTGATAGTTGACGATGATGCCGCGATACGCTCCTCTCTCGCGTTGCTGACCCGCAGGGCAGGCTATGCCACGAGGTTTGCCGCCACGCCGGCCGATGCGATGGAGCAGGTCAGACGGCAGACCCCTTCGCTTGTGCTTCTTGATATGAATTTCTCCCGCTTCACCTCGGGAGAGGAGGGGCTTACACTCCTGAAACAGATAAAGCTCTTCCATCCCTCACTTCCGGTGATACTGATGACCGCGTGGGGCTCGATTGAGCTGGCCGTCGAGGGGATGAGGGCCGGGGCGTTTGATTTCATCACAAAGCCTTGGGACAACCGCCGCCTGCTTGAACGTATCGGAGTCGCGTTGGAAATGCAACATCCTGTCGCCTCCGCCTCGGGGCTTGTGCGCGACTTCATCATCGGTTCGGATCCAAGGCTTGAAGCGGTGCTTGAGACAGTCGCCAAAGTAGCTCCCACCAACGCCCCGGTGTTGATAACCGGAGAGAGCGGCACCGGCAAGGAACTTATCGCCGAGGCGCTCCACCGCAACAGCCGCCGAAACGGCAAACCATTTGTCAAGGTGAATCTCGGGGGCTTGTCGTCATCCCTTTTCGAGAGCGAGATGTTCGGCCACAAGCGGGGCGCGTTCACGGATGCTG
>URLF01000068.1 GCA_900548705.1 uncultured Porphyromonadaceae bacterium
ATGCCCGCGAGAGTCGAGGAGGTGCGCCACGCCAAGGAGGAGGGGGTGAAATTCCTCACCCTGCACAATCCGGTGGAATACCTGGCCGATGAGACAGGACGCGTCAGGGCAATGCGCCTGCAGCGTATGGAACTCGGCGAGCCTGACGCGTCGGGTCGCCGTTCGCCGCAGCCTGTCGAGGGGGACATCACCGAGGTCGAGGTCGACGAGGTGATTGTCAGCGTCGGTGTCTCCCCCAACCCACTGATTCCAGACTCCATTCCGGGACTGGAGGTGACGCGCCGGGGCACAATCGTGGCCGATGAGACGACCCTTGAGACCACCATTCCGATGCTCTTCGCCGGAGGTGACATCGTGAGGGGCGGGGCAACCGTCATCCTCGCCATGGGTGACGGCCGCAAAGCCGCCGCCGAAATGGACAAGAAAATTCGCAATTCATAAGACATACCGTCCGTAATCATCAACTTACAGTTATGGAAGAACTGACAATCGGCGAGATATACCGCGCCCAGATGGTGCTGCGCGATGTTGCGCGTCACCCCAAAATCATTGGTCCGACACAGCTTTCGGAAAGCTGCCGCATATACCTGAAACCGGAAAACCTGCAACACACCGGGGCTTTCAAGCTCCGTGGAGCGTATTATAAAATTTCCCAGCTCACAGAGGAGGAGAAGCAACACGGCGTAATCGCCTGCTCAGCCGGTAACCACGCCCAGGGAGTTGCCCTCTCCGCCACCCAGAACGGCATAAAGTCGCTCATTTGCCTGCCTGCAGGTGCGCCCATCTCTAAAATCGAAGCCACCAAACGACTCGGAGCAGAGGTGTGTCTGGTTCCGGGAGTCTATGACGACGCTTACGCCAAGGCCCTGGAGCTGAAGGAGGAGAAAGGTTACACCTTCGTCCATCCATTCAACGACCCCAAGGTAATCGCCGGTCAGGGCACAATCGGCCTGGAGATACTTGAAGAGATGCCTGAAGTCGAGGCGATAGTGGTGCCTGTCGGAGGTGGCGGCCTTATTGCCGGAGTGGCGTTCGCCGTAAAGACCCTGCGCCCTGACATCAAGGTCTACGGAGTACAGGCCGCCGGTGCGCCCTCTATGGCCGAATCGATGAAGCAGCGCGAGAGGGTGCATCTCGACTTCGTGTCGACCATCGCCGACGGCATCGCGGTCAAGGAACCGGGCGACCTCACCTACGAACTGTGTGAGAAATATGTCGACGAGGTTGTGACGGTCAATGACGACGAGATAGCCGCCGCCATCCTCGCACTTATCGAAAAGCAGAAACTTGTCGCCGAGGGAGCCGGAGCGACAGCCGTTGCAGCGGCGATGTTCGGCAAGCTTCACATCGACGGCAAGAAGGTGGTCTGCCTTGTCTCGGGAGGCAATATAGATGTCAACATCCTCAGCCGAGTGATAAACCGTGGCTTGCTCAAGAACGGCCGACTCTGCCAGCTCGAGCTGGAAGTGCCAGACAAGCCCGGTACACTCTCCCAGGTGCTGAAAGTAGTCGCCGACCATGGCGGGAATGTGCTTTCCGTAAGCCATGAACGAGTGTCAGCCGCCTCGCAGATCAACTCCTGCACCCTCCACCTCGAACTGGAGACCCTTGACAACAGCCATGTCGAGAGGCTCAAGGCAGCGCTGGTGGAAGCCGGATTCCCGGTAGTCTGATGCCGGTCACCGGTGGTCTGACAGCCTGAAAACAACCAACCTTAAATCCCCCTGATACCATGTCACGTCTGATTACCCGGCAGGAAATAGCCGAGGCCGCCGAGAGCGCCTACACGATGGCGCGTGTCGACAACGGCGGACATAACGCCCATTACATACCCTATCTGGCCAACGTCCCGTCAGACCTATTCGCCCTGACGGTGACACTGGCCGACGGGGAGGTGTTCAGTTTCGGAGACGACGCATACCTCTTCGGCATAGAGTCGGTCTCGAAAGTGGCCACGGCCATACTTGCGATGAAACAATGGTCGCCCGAGATGGTGCTGCGCAAAATAGGCGCGGATGCCACCGGGCTTCCGTTCAGCTCTATATTCTCGATTCTGCTTGAGAATGACCATCCTTCCACCCCGCTGGTAAACGCCGGCGCGATTTCGACCTGCTCGATGGTCAAGCCGCTTGGCAATCCGGTAGGGAAATGGAAAGCGATTGTGGACAACATGGTCTCACTCTTCGGGTCTGAGCCGTCGCTTATCGACGAGCTTTACCGCTCGGAGTCTGACACCAACTACAAGAACCGCTCGATGACCTGGCTGCTGAAGAAGCATGACCGGCTGTATGACGACCCGATGATGAGCCTCGACCTCTACACCCGCCAGTGTTCACTCGGGGTCACCTGCCGCCAGCTCTCGGCGATGGCGGCGACAATCGCCAACGGGGGCATCAACCCTCTGACGGGCCAACGCGCCTTCCCGGAGGAGATTTCCCCGAAAATCGTCAGCATGATGGCATCGGTGGGATTCTACCAGCACACCGGCGACTGGATGTTCTCCTCCGGGCTACCGGCTAAGACCGGAGTCGGGGGTGGAATCGTAGGTGTCCTGCCCGGTCTGCTCGGCATAGCCGCCTTCTCTCCCCGTCTCGACCAGGCGGGCAACTCGGTCAGGGCGCAGGCCGCTATAAAACAGTTCATGCAGACCCTCCAACTCGGGATTTACAACTCCACTCAGGTCGAACTGGGCTGAAACAGGCCGGAATTCCCCCCGAATCCAACTTTTTTATATAATTTTCTTGATTTTTCCGACATAAAGCATTGATATAAGGTTTTTTTTGCTAACTTTGCCAAGAATCATCGCAAATGGAACCGGTAACTACCGTATCCGAGTCCCTCACGCATCTGAAAAATCCTTAATATCCAACACAGTAAGACAATGAAAGAATTAGTTGAAAAGGTAGCTTCCCTCTATGAAGCTTTCCAGAAAGAGGCTCAGGCCCAGCTCGAAAACGGCAACAAGGCCGCCGGCACCCGTGCCCGCAAGGCTTCCCTCGAAATCGAGAAGGCCATGAAGGAATTCCGCAAGGCTTCCCTCGAAGCCGCCAAGGCATAAGCCCAGCATCACGACCGCTTTTCAAGGGCGGGAACCCGGTCTGCAACATTCCGGATTCCCGCTCTTGATACGCAGAGACCTCCTCCTCGCAATGGTCCAAGTCTCCTAACCCCACTCCTACCCGCCACAATATGACCCAGATGATGATGAAGCCCGACGAGAACCTACGCAGGGCTTGGGATTTCGTTGAACGCACAGGTGTCAGCATTTTCCTCACCGGAAAAGCCGGCACCGGAAAGACCACATTCCTGAAAGAGGTGATGAAAAACAGCGCGAAGACCGCCGTTGTCGTCGCGCCCACAGGTGTGGCGGCCATCAACGCCGGAGGGGTAACCATACATTCATTCTTCCAGATTTCCCCCGCGCCATACATTCCCGGCGCGGAGACCCGCGACAACTACGCGTTCTCGAAACACAAGCTCAGGGTAATCAGGTCAATCGACCTGCTGGTAATCGATGAAATCTCGATGGTCAGGGCCGACCTGCTTGACGCCATCGACAACGCCCTGAGGAAATACCGCCGCGACTCCCGGCCATTCGGTGGTGTGCAGCTGCTGATGATCGGAGACCTCCAGCAGCTTGCCCCGGTGGTCACACCGCGCGACGAGGAGATTCTGCGCGACCATTATTCCACCCCCTATTTCTTCGGGAGCCGCGCCCTCAGCCAGATTCCCTATGTCACAATCCGCCTGGAGAAGGTGTTCAGACAGCAGAACCTCGACTTCGTGGAGCTGCTCAACCATGTCCGCGACAACCGCCTTACCGACTCCGACCGCCGGATGCTCAACGGACGCCTGAACCCGGCCTTCATCCCCGACAAGGAGAGCGGCTACATCCGTCTGACCACCCACAACTCATCCGCCGACAGCTACAACGAGAACCAGCTGCGCAAGCTCCCCTCCAACCCCGTGAGATACAGGGCGCAAATCAAAGGGACCTTCCCCGAGCTGGCCTACCCGACCGCCGAGGAGCTTGTCATCAAGCCGGGAGCCCAGGTGATGTTCGTCAAGAACGACACCGCCGCCCGCGAGTATTACAACGGCCTGATAGGCCATGTCGTGAGAGCTGACGACCACAGCGCCACCATCCGTGTCCCCGGCCGCCAGACCCCGATAGAGGTGACACCCCAGGTCTGGGAGAACTCGAAATACAAGGTCAACGAACAGACCAACACGATAGAGACCGAGGTGCAGGGGACATTCACCCAGATGCCGCTGCGCCTGGCCTGGGCCATCACCATCCACAAAAGCCAGGGACTGACATTCGACCGGGTGATCATCGACGCGGGAGCCTCCTTCGCCCCGGGACAGGTATATGTGGCCCTCAGCCGATGCCGCACCCTTGAAGGGCTGGTATTGGCCACCCCCATCGCCGAAAACGCCCTGCGCCCCGATCCCGCCGTGGCCGAATACATCCTCCATCAGGCCGAAGCCGCCGAGAAAAGCGTCGGGATGCTCGAAGGGATAAAGGGGGACTACTACCGACAGTTGCTGACCGAGCTGTTCACCTTCCGCGACATCGCCACCCGCGAGGAATCACTCTCGCGTCAGGTCTATTCCAACTACCGCCACAGCTACCCCGGGGAGAGCGCCGACCTTGAACGTATCGCCCGCGACCTGCGCAGCCGTGTCATCGAGGTCTCCGACAAATGGACAGCCCTGATACTGACCAGCCCTCTTCAATCCCTCACCTCCGAGGAATTCCTCCTGCGTGTCCGCAAGAGCGCGGTCTACTTCTACAATACCCTGATCGAGGTTTTCGGCAATGTCATCCAGCGTTGCGAGAAAATCAAGACCGACAACAAACGGGCCAACAGCCGTGTGGCCGAACTGACCCTCGACCTCAAGCAATCGGTGCTGGCGCGGCTCTACCTGCTGCGCGACATCAACGAATACGGCTACACCGTCTCCAACTACCTCGGCTCAAAACAGCAGGCATGGATGAAGGCCACCCGCGACCCAGCCGAGGAGGCCAAGGCGCGACGCCGCGAAGAGAAGGAGTCACAACGAAAAGCCAAAGCCAAGGAACGCGCCACCCGCCAGCCACGTCCCGCCAAGGAATCGACCTATGACATCACCTACCGCCTGTTCCGTCAAGGTCTTTCACGCGAGGACATCGCCCGCGAACGCGGACTGACCACCACGACCATCTCAAGCCATCTGCTGAAATTCATCCAGAACGGCACCCTGACAGTCGAGGAGGTGTTGCCTGCTGTGGCCATCAACGCCATCACCTCCGTCATCACCCGTCTCGGCACGGAGGCCGGTTACACCGCCCTGACCGAAGCCCTCCCCGGCATCGACTACAACGACATCCGTATGGTTCTCGCCACCCTCCCCAAGGCGTGAGCCTGCCCCCGCCAGTCTCCCCTCCCGAAACTTCCAAAAGATAGTTTTCGGGAGGCTTTCACAAGATTCATTGTAGCCTCTTTGTCAACAATCCATTACAAACACCCACATTCCATAGCATAAAAACAAATAATTGCATATTCACATTTCGCAACCATTATTTCCAAAATTCCAAATTTTAATTAAAATAATTTGTATTTTGCTTTTATTTACACTATCTTTGCGATGCAGTTAGTTTCACTCCGACATCGAACAGGTGTGTTTCTTTCTTCGATAATCAGTTCCATTTATATTCACTTTTAAAAACAGGTCTTATGAAAAAAGACAATCAGATGGCTCGTATCGAGCAATTCATCGGGCAACTCCAGACCCCCGAGTCAAAGGACGCAGTCATCCTCCTCGACTCCGAAATGGATTCTAAAAGAGGCGCAAATGATGCGACAAATGACTTCCAAAATTGCATAAATTGTAGAAACTATCTACCTTCTGCGTGTGGAGACAATGGGAAAACATGTTCTAATTACGATGGAGCATGTGGCGGTTCTTCCAATGGAGAATTTTGCTTCAATGAAAAAGCCGATGCCACCAACCAAACCATCGATTGTTGATTCCAACATCACTCCATTAACCTAATCACTACACTCTCCACCAAAACGGAGAGTGTAGTGTGCGGTATTAACATTTGCCAATAACACTTGTCATGAAGGTATATATCTGTAATCAATTCCGTCAATTATTATCAATCATAATTCCCATTTTCGGGCTTGCTTGCTCCGCGCAAATCCGAGGGACAGTAATTGATGACACAGACATACCGGTGGAAGGAGCGGCGGTCGTAGCATTGCAGCTTCCCGACAGCACATATGTCGGAGGTGCCCTCTCTGACCAAGACGGCAAATTCCTGATAGAAAACACATCCCGACTTGCCGACATCATCTTGCGGGCGGAAGCTATCGGTTATGGCAAAACGACAATCCACGCCTCACTGACAGACACAAACAAAATCATTCTTCCTCATAGCGGCATAGCCCTCAAAGAAGTAGTGGTCAACGCTCCAAAACTGACCGTCTTACCCGGCAGGTTCACATTTTATCCGGGAGACATAATCAAGGATGCTAACGACGCTATGGAGGTAATGAAATTCGTGCCGATGGTCAGAGTGAGCAGTGGCGGCATATCTCTGCTTGGAACTGCCCCAAAGATTCTCGTGAATGGCAAAGAATCCATCATGGGCCCCTCCGGGGTAATCAACATGCTCAAGCTCTCCGACGCGGCAAGGGTAAAGCGGGTGGAAATCATAGTGCAGCCCGGTGTCGCCCGGCAAGGGGAGGGGCCTATAATAAACCTGATACTCGCCCCTCGCATCGGTAGTATGGGAACCGCCGACCTTACCCTCACCTATTCAGATGCCCTTTCCCCACGAATACAGGCATGGTATGGCGGGGAATGGGAAAAATGGCAGTTTTCCTGTGATGTAGCCCTTCTGGAAGCAAAACACAAAAACTCTGGAGAATCGACATACACCGAATTTGACACATCTCTTCCGGAAACCGTCGACAGGCAACCGTCAATGACCAAATACTCGACAAACCGGACTGAATCAACCATCTATTCTGTCTCCGCCACGGTCGGGGCCAGCGTGGACCTGGGGCATGACAATTCCCTCGGAGGCTCACTATTCTTATCCTCCGATTACTCCAAGGATGAAAGACACAGCCTTATCACCATCATGCCGGACGCATCTGACCTAAATACTTCAAGCCTTTCAAAACGGCCTTTCAATCCCGTGTGGATGATAGGCAGAATGAATTATGACCACAAGCTTGATTCCCTCGGCAGCACCTTGCGGGCATCCCTTTTTTATCAGGGTTCATTCAAACACAATGAGACATCATATCCCCCCCTCGCATCCATGCAAGGCGAAAAGTCGGCTACCGACATAAATTCCATACAGCTGAAAGGCAACTGGAACAAACATCTCAATGACCGGGCAAGCATAGATGTCGGGGCCGATGCCTTCTACGACAATGTGAAGCGCCAACTGCACAAAAGCTCCGACGGCAGCCTTTCGGGAGAGCTTACGCTTGACGATAACCTGCGCCAAACCCAGGCGCAATTTGACCTCTTCGCCGGGGGTGAATACCGGTTCTCGTCATTGTTTTCAATCAGCCTCGGAGTCAGGGGCAGATGGTATCGCCGTGAAATCGACCAGTATGTGCAGCGGGCCAACCGCAAATTCGAGGATTTCTACATCCTTCCAACAGCATCGGCCAGTTTTGCGTTCAGCCCCATGCACATGGTCACCCTCGGATATACATCGGGGATTGAACAACCCGAATATTACCTCACAAATCCCATCAAATACTGGATGTCGCCGGAATATTACTTCACCGGAAATCCCGACCTCAAGGCAATCAACATCCACAACCTGCATCTCAATTACATATTGCTCCAAAAAATCAACCTCAGCGCCAAAGGTATATTAAAAAGCAACCTCGCTGAACAGGCAACCCTCTCCGCCGGTGACGGTGTCACCTATTTCAAACCGCTTGAAACCGGCAATTCACGCGCCTTGGAGCTACGGACAGGATATTCCGACGGCTTCTTCTCCCACAGATGGTATGTCTCGGCCGATGTAACCTATAAACTCACCCGCCTTGACAACCGTGACCTCCCGTCGAGCCTTACCGAAGGGGCGCAGACAGACTCACGCTGGTCGGCTCGTCTATCCTCCAGCATCACCCTCGGCAAAGACCGCTCATGGACGCTTGGTGTCTCCGGAGACTACCAGTCACCTCAACACAATACATTCTCAACAATGAGAGGATATGCCGATTTCGGCATATCCATCATTAAACGTTTCAAATTCGGTGGCAGACTGATGTTCATGGCATCCAACCTCCTCAACCATCACCGTTCGGGATGGTATGACTGCGCCGCTTACTCCCAGACATTCCGAAACCGAACCAACACCCGCAGCTTCTTTTTGAAATTTGACATAGACTTTGGCAAACCATTCCGTATGCGCGCCAATCCGTCATCCGCCGACAGACAGCTGAAATAGCCCTCCAATACTCCCTGTTTTTCAATTTTCAAAATTGCAATTTTATAAACTAAATCTATTATGAAAGTAAGCCCATTCAACAGCTATATCTCTCTTTCGGACAACCGAGTGTTAGGGTACAACTCATTTCACAGAAGATTCATAATCTTACCTCAAAAGATTTCAAAGGTTCTTCAGACATATGACATAAATCTAATGTCCAACAATCTTCTTCATAAAATTTCGCCTGAGACATTCCAACTGCTGAAAGAATCAGGATTCATCATCAATTCAGGTGTCGATGAGTTATCCATACTTGACAAAGAGTTGGAAACCATTAATTGTTGCGAGAGCAATGCCGAACTTCATATCAATCCCACACTTGATTGTAATTTCCGGTGCTGGTATTGCTATGAAGAACATATGGCCGGCTCAAAAATGAGTGAGGAGGTATTGGAGGCCGTAAAGAATTACCTCAACAAAACAATCACACAGCCGCTCAGACATTTCCGGCTTAGCTTTTTCGGAGGGGAACCGCTGTTGAAATTCGACTCGGTCTGCAAGCCGCTGATAGAAGAAGCCGCCGGACTATGCGCGGAACGTGGAGTCAGCTTCCATACCAGTTTCACCACCAACTCTTATCTGTTGACCCAGGATATGGCGGATTATCTCGGCCGGTTCGCCTGCGGGATGCAAATCACACTTGACGGCCACCGCGAGTTTCATAACAAAGTCAGATTCGCACCCGGAGGGATAGGCTCATATGACCGTATCATCTCGAATGTGGCGATGCTGGCAAATTCCGGGGTAAATATAGTGCTCAGAATAAATTACACTCTCGGTAATCTGGAGTCCATTTCAGAAATCATCTCAGACTTGAAGACTCAAAATATTCTCGAACCCCACAAAATAATGGTCGATTTTCAACGAGTATGGCAAGACAAGCACAAAGGCGGTGACGAGAAAATCAAACTGCTCATCAAGGAATACGGTCGCCAACTGAAAAAAATCGGCATAAGTTACAGCCTGCCTGACCTCCATAATCCTCGCGTGTCAAGCTGTTACGGCGACAAGAAGAACTACATTTGTGTCAACTACAACGGGGACTTCTACAAATGCACCGCCCGTGATTTCAAACCGGAAAGGCGCGCCGGACATCTCGCTCCCGATGGGACTCTCGTATGGGAACCGGGGCGCCGGGAGGCTTGGGAAAAAGCGAAATTCTCCCGGGAGGTTTGCCGTAGCTGCCGTATAGCTCCTATATGTCTCGGCGGATGCCGTCAACGCGGACTTGAAAGCCCTGATGACGGGAGATGCCCGCTGGGATATGACGAAGCCCGCAAGGATGAACTCATCCTACAGAGGTTCGAACATCAATACCTCAACGACTGATTCATAACAATACTTTAACGATTTATGGAGATGCGACAGTATTCAAAGCAATTGGTGGCTTTACTGACCATCATCACAGGATTATACACGACAATTTCAGCCAATATAACGGGGGTTGTTGTCGATGGCAGCAACAATCCGCTTGACGGGGCTGCGGTCGTGGCCCTCCAACCCGCAGACAGCACTTACATCTCAGGCTCGGTCACTGATCAGACGGGCCGTTTCCTCCTGGAGATTCCCGAAGGGATTGGCAATCTGATTCTCACGACGAAAGCAATCGGCTATGACAAGCAAGACCTCACTGCCAAAAACGGGGATGAGGTCAGGATCGCGCTGACAGACAAAACCATCTCGCTCTCTGAGGTGACCGTCAGGCCGACCATCACCACGGTTTCCCCGGGGAAATTCTCCTTCATCCCCGGTGATCTCGCGAAATATTCTCCAAACGCTTTTCAAGCCCTTGAGATAGTTCCGCTGCTGTCAGTCGACATCGCCAATGACAAACTTGAAATCATAGGCAACGGCAAGACAACAATCTATATCAATGGCAAACAGCCAATCATGTCATCATCAAGTGTGATACAGATGCTTAAAGCATCTCCTCCCGGGAGAATCAAGCGTATCGAGGTATGGGTTCAGCCGGGAGTCGCATACCGCGACGAAGGAGCCATACTCAATGTCGTACTCGCTCCGCAAAAAGGGACAACCGGAACTGCCGATATGACCGTCGTACATCAATCTGACAGGTTCAGTTTTACAGAATCGGGGTGGATTGGCCATGAACGGGACAAGTGGCAGTTTTCAGGAAGTGTTTACCTTACCGAATCCGCTCATGATTACAAAAGCCGGGTGGAGATGACCACATTCAATCCAGCCGACGGATTGGTTGAGATGGAACGCACATCTGACGCCAAATACAAAACCAGAGCTATCTATTCGCAGGTCGATTTCGGGGTAAGCCGTGATTTAGGCCACAATAACTCGTTAGGGGTAAGCCTTATGTATCAGCATAATTGGAAAGGGGATTCCGAATACACCAATGACAACCTGTTCCCGGTCACAGGGACTCACGAGAACATCGCATGCAAAGAACATACTCCATACAAGACCATAACCGCCAATATCAATTACGACCATAAGCTTGATTCTCTCGGAAGCAGGCTCACCGGCCGCCTCATATATTCCCATTACGGTATGGACGCTGAGACGAAGTACACTCCGGAGTCAATGATGTTTGACAACAGTTATACTGACGGTAAAAATTCCATAGAAGGGAATTTGAGCTGGACAAAGGCTTTCTCTACCAAAGGGGAACTCACCCTGGGTTTCGACATCTTCCACGACCGCATCAAGCGCACAATGAACCAGAGCGAGACTCCGGGCGACACGGGAGGCGACATGCCGTTGATTGACGATTTCCGTCAGAACCAGACCAATTTCGACCTGTTTGCCCAAGGAGAATACAGGTTCTCCAATCTGTTTTCGCTCAGCCTCGGCCTGAACGGCCGATGGTATAGAAGGGACACGCACCAGATGCTCAACGATACCCGGAAGATATTCGATGATTTCTACATCATGCCCGAACTGTCGGCAAGCTTTAATTTCAACTCCAAAAACCAGATGACACTGGGCTACTCCTCAAATGTCAGGCAGCCCTATTACGCCGACACCAATCCTCTGGTGCATCGGTCTTCCTCCACACAGATTGCCACCGGAAATCCCTATCTAAAGGCTGTCACGACCCATTCCATCAATCTTTCATATCTCTTGCTTCAGAAAATATCGCTTGGAGGGAGTATGGATTTTATGAACCATCTGTCTTTCCGGACAACCATACCGGTGGAGGAGAATCTGACCGCCAACATGCCGGTGGAACTTGGCAAAAACCGCGACGCATCGGTGTTCATAAGCTATTCAGACGCATTCTTCGCCCGCAGGTGGAGCGTGATGGCCCGCACATCCTTCTCGAACACCCATACCGACAGCTCGGCCCTCTATGACCTGTTCAATGTCAACTCGGTTGATTATTCAACCTGGAGTATTTTCCTGATGTCTTCGGTCAGCATCGGCACAGACCGCTCCTGGATTCTGCGCGCCTCAATATATTACAACACCCCGGGTAAAAAGCCGCTGTCCAACACCCCTTCATACACAAATTTGACCGCCACGGTATCGAAGAGATTCCCATTCGGAGGCACGCTGACCCTTTACGGCGAGAATCTGCTCAACTGCAAGAGGGATTCCTGGTATGACTGTCAGGAATATTCCCGCCATGGTTACGACCTGACCAATGGCCGCAGGATAATGCTTCGTTTCAGCATGGCATTCGGCAAAAACATCCGTTTGAGATACAATCCCTCGAGAAGCCTCCTGGAGGGACGATAGTCACTCCGATAAATTTCAGCCAACAAAGGATGTTTACCGGAAGAGGGTTTCACTACTACCACCAGATCGAGCAGTCGGACTGCGGGGTGACCTGCCTGAGGATGGTCGCCCGGCATTTCGGCCGCAAGATTCCCGTGAAGTTCCTACGCTCCCGGGCGGATTTGTCGCGCGGCGGCATTTCCGTCAGGGGGCTGAAGGAGTGCGCGGAATCGATCGGTATGAAAGGATACGGCGTGAAACTCGGTTCCGGGCTGTTGGTTGATGCCCCCCTACCGGCCATTCTCCATTGGAACCAGAACCATTTCGCCGTGTTGTGGAAAGTCCGCGAGGGGAGATACTTCGTGGCCGATCCTGCAGCAGGTATGATGGTCTATTCCCGGGAGGTGTTCGACGCACATTTCTGCGGAGACGGGGAGAGGGGCATCGCCCTGATTCTCGCCCCGACCGAGGAGTTCCATTCCATCAGTTTTCCCGCCGATGACAGCCGGGGGAAGATTTTCCGCTCCCTGCGCGACAGCATCAGGGAGCATTGCTCCACCTACCTGCTCATCCTGTCGCTGGCGTTGCTCGCGCTGGGAGCGAGCATCTTTGTCCCGCTGCTGATGCAAAAGACCATCGATGAGGGTATCGCCCGGCGTGACATCCCGCTTGTATGGCTGCTGGTCATCGCCCAGATTGCCATCTTCGCGGGAAGCCAGCTGACCACATCCGTCTCGGGATATGTGGTCAACAAACTCGGGTTGCGACTCTCGACCGGGGCCGTAGACCGGTATCTGACGAAACTTGTAAGCCTTCCGCTGCGTTTCTTCGACTCACGGGTGAGTTCAGACCTCATCCAGAAGACCTATGACCAGGAACAGACCCAGCAGTTCATGCTCCAGACCCCGACGACATTGTTGCTGACGGTCATCAACATCGCGGTGTTCTCCGCCCTGCTGCTTTGGTTCAATCCCTGGATATTCCTCGGCTTCCTTATGCTCACGCTTACCGGACTTGCCTGCGAGGAATGGATGCTCCGACGCAGGCGGAGCGTCGATTATGACATCCGCACCATCCAATGCCGCAACAACAACAATGTCTACGAGCTGGTCAACGGCATCTCCGACCTGAAAATCCACAATGCCCACCACCACCGGGTGTCGCTCTGGCGGACGCTGCAGGAACGGCTAAACCTGCTGCGGCGGCGTTCGGAAAACATCCGGCTCATACAAGGAGGAGGCGCGTCATTGCTATACCAGTCGCGCGACCTGGCGATTACCGGACTGTGCGCCACTCTTGTCATCGGCGACACGATGACCCTCGGGACGATGGTGACTGTGGCGTTTGTCACCGGACGGCTCGCCACCGGTTTCAGTTCCATCTCCTCCTCACTATCTTCTCTGCAACAGACCTCCATCGCCCTCGACCGCAGCAACGACGTAATGGATGAACCTGCCGACACAACCGAGGGGAAAATCGACTCCCTCGACGGCGACATCATCCTCCGTGATGTCACATACAAGTATCCCGGCAGCGACAGCCTGCCGGTAATCGGCGGCCTT
>URLF01000069.1 GCA_900548705.1 uncultured Porphyromonadaceae bacterium
CCGCAGCCGAGGATGGCGGTAAGCCCCGCCTTCTCGAACTTCTCGCGGTATGCCCATTGCCAGGAGTACTCGAAGTGGGCCACGTCGCGCGGCTCGTAGTTGGCCGTGTCGAGATAGCTGACCCCGCATTCCAGGCAGGCATCCATTATCGTCAGGTCCTGGTAGGGGAGGGCCAGGTTCATCACCAGGTCGGGGTTATGACGGCGCAGCAGGGCGCAAAGCTCCTCCACCGAGTCGGCGTCGACACGGTCGGTCTCGATCACCGGGGCCTTGCGGCCATGCTTGGCGGCCTCGCGGAGGATGGCCTCCTTCACCGCGTCGCATTTCTCGCGGCGGCGCGAGGCGAGGACTATCTCGGTGAACACCTCGGGGTTCTGGGCGCACTTGTGGGCGGCCACTGTGCCGACACCTCCGACGCCAATGATAATAACTTTTGCCATTTTCAATTATCGGGTTGGGAATGATTCTTTACTCAGTAAGTAACAGCCACGCGGCTCATAATGCCCGCGTAACCGCTGCCTTAGAAACGCAAAATTAGCAAAAAAAAACAAATTGCCCTCTCTTTTGACAAATCTTATCATGTCGTGAGGGTCAGTCCTTGGTTCCGTAGGCGAGGTCGCCGGCGTCTCCGAGTCCCGGGACGATGTAGGAGTGGGAGTTGATTTCCGGGTCGATGGCCCCGATCCAGATGGTGGTCTTCTCCTCGGGGAAACGGCTGCGGATGAAGTCCACCGCCTGCTGCGAGGCGATGACCGATGCCACATGGATATGTGCGGGATTCCCTTTTGTCAGCAACGCGCGGTAGCTCAGCTCCATTGATGAGCCGGTGGCGAGCATCGGGTCGGCCAGCACCAGTGTCTTCCCCTCGATTGATGGGGAAGCGAGATACTCGATGCAGACATCGAAATCGTCATGGTCCTTGTAGGTCTTCTCCTTGTAGCGGCGGTAGGCCGACACGAAGGCGTTCTCCGAATGGTCGAAGAAGTTGAGGAAGCCCTGATGGAAGGGGACGCCCGCACGGAAGATGGTGGCCAGCACCAGCGGTGTGGCCAGCTCAAGGCTGGCGGTCTTGGCAAGCGGTGTCTGAATCTCGCGCTCGCGGTATTCGAGGGTCTTTGATATCTCGTAGGCCATGATCTCGCCGATACGTTCGAGATTGCGGCGGAACCTGAGCATATCTCCCTGGATGTCAATGGCCCTGAGTTCGGTCATATACTGGCTCACCAGCGAGGGTGTCTCGGCAAAATTTATAACTTTCATGGTGGTTTTTGTGTTTACGAACTCAAAGTTAGCGATTTTTCCGAGGAAATTTACTATTTTTGTGGAAAATCCTCCAAAAACACCCCGCACGAGTGCGTCTCCGGACGGGTTCACAAATTTCTGAAACCATGTCGCACGAAAATACCATCCCTCCTGTGCCGGCTCCACAATCGCCACGCAACAGTTTCACCACTCCTGAAGAGGACCGTATGATTGAAGCCGCCTTCCAGGAGGTGCGCGACGGCTATCTCGCGTCAAACCACCGCAAGAAGGTCGAAATCATCGAACGCGCCTACCGCTTCGCCAAGGAAGCCCACAGCGGCATCCGGCGCCGTTCGGGAGAGCCATATATCCTCCATCCCATCGCGGTGGCGAAAATCGCCAGCCAGGAAATCGGCCTCGGCTCGACCTCAATCTGCGCGGCCCTGCTCCATGACGTGGTGGAGGACACCGACTACACCGTCGAGGACATCGAGCAGAATTTCGGCAAGAAGATAGCCCAGCTCGTGGCGGGCCTGACCAAAATCTCGGGAGGAATATTCGGCGACAAGGCATCGGTGCAGGCCGAGAACTTCCGCAAGCTCCTCCTCACCATGAGCGAGGACATACGGGTGGTGCTGATAAAGATGGCCGACCGTCTCCATAACATGCGCACCCTCGGGTCGATGGCCCCCAACAAGCAATACAAGATCGCCGGGGAGACCCTCTACATCTATGCCCCGCTGGCCCATCGTCTCGGACTCTTCCAGATAAAGACCGAGCTTGAGAACCTCAGCTTCAAGTATGAGCATCCCGAGGCTTTCGAGCGTATCTCGCGCCAGATAGCCGAGAGCGAGAAACACCGCACCGACATCTACAACGATTTCGCCGCCCCGATACGCGAGCGTCTCGACGCGATGGGGCTGAAATACAGCGCCAAGGCCAGGGTCAAGTCGGTCTATTCCATCTGGAACAAGATGGAGACCAAACATATCCCCTTCGAGGAGGTCTACGACCTCTATGCCGCCCGTATCATCTTCGAATGTGACGACCCCGCCAAGGAGAAAAGCATATGCTGGCAGATTTACTCGGCCATCACCGACATCTACCGGTTGCACCCCGACCGTACCCGCGACTGGATTTCCAATCCCAAGGCCAACGGCTACCAGGCTCTCCACCTTACCGTGATGGGCCCCGACGGCAACTGGGTCGAGGTGCAGATACGCTCGCGCCGTATGGATGAGATTGCCGAGAAAGGCTTCGCCGCCCACTGGAAATACAAGGTCGGCGAGGGTGACGAGGAGTCGGAGCTTAACGCCTGGCTCCATACCATCAAGGATATCCTTGCCGATCCCGAGCCCAACGCCCTCGACTTCCTTGACACGCTGAAACTCAACCTCTTCTCCTCCGAGATAGTGGTTTTCACCCCCAAGGGTGAGCTGATAACCCTCCCCAATAACGCCACTGTCCTCGATGTGGCTTTCCATCTCCATTCCCAGATCGGTTGCCACTGTATCGCCGGGAAGGTCAACCACAAGCTCGTCCCGCTCAGCCAGCGGCTCAACTCCGGCGACCAGGTGGAGGTGCTGACCTCCCAGTCACAGCAGCCAAAGCCCGAATGGGTGGACTTCCTCGCCACAGCCAAGGGGAAGACACGCCTGCGCCAGGCGTTGCGCCGCCTCCAGCAGCCCGCCGTCGCCAAAGGGCGCCTGATATTCGAGCAGTTCCTCCATGACAACTCCATCAAGGATGACAACGTGGCCATCACCAAGGTCATGGGGCTTTACAAGGCGCAGACCCGCGAGGAGTTCTACTACCTCCTCGGCAACGAGGAAATCGCCCTGAACGAATATGTGGTCAAGACCCTCCGCAAGGAAAGCTCCAAGACCAAACGTCTCCTGCTCAAACTCATCGGTATGGGTGACAAGGAGGAGCCGAAGGAGACCCCCTCCACCTCACAGAAACCGAAAATCAACACCAAGGAGACCTATATCCTGCGCTACGACGAGAGCGGAGCCACCAACTTCCGTTTCGCCGACTGCTGCAGCCCTATCCCAGGTGATGATGTGCTGGGTTATATCGACGATGACGGGGAGGTGGTGGTCCACAACCTCGACTGCCCCCGCGCGTCGGTGCTGAAAGCATCCTACGGGCCGCGCATCGTGGCCGCCCGCTGGGAGGTGAACGGTGGCCGCTTCCTGGCCCACATACATATCGAGGGTATCGACCGCCAGGGCATCCTCCACGAACTCATATCCCTGATTTCAACCCACCTCTCGCTCAATATCAGGGCGCTCGACATCAGGGCCGAGAAAGAGGTGTTCACCTGTGACCTGTCGCTGCTTGTGTCGGATGTCGAAGGGGTCAACGACCTCTGCGCGAAAGTAAGGAAGATACCCGGCATCCAGAAGGCCACCCGAATAAATGTGTAATTCTTGTTTATGAAGACCGGAATAATCGTAGCCATGGAGAGTGAGCTTCAAATGCTCCTCCCGCTCGTAGAAGATATGAAGGAAACCACCGTCAACGGCTATCTGATACGCCGGGGACGGATGGGTGACAATGAAGTCGCCATAATGCAGACCGGCATCGGCAAGGTCAATGCCGCTGTCGGCGCGATTTCCCTGATTGACAGTTTCGGGCCTGACCTGGTGGTAAACACCGGCATCGCCGGGGGAACGGGGCAGGGAGCCGACATCCTTGATGTCGTGATTGCCGACCGTATCGGCTATCATGATGTCTACTGCGGCCCCGGAAACGCCCGCGGACAGGTGCAGGGATTGCCCGAACTTTTCCCCTGCCTTGGCGACAAGCTTGTCAACCTCGGGGCTGTCAGCGGCAATCCCGCCGTCAAGCGTGGCCTGATTGCCTCGGGCGACCTCTTCGTTTCCACCCCCGAGGAACTGAAAGCCGTACTGGCGGTGCAGCCCGAGGCCATCGCTGTCGATATGGAGTCGGGAGCCATCGCCCAGGTGTGCTGCCTTCGTGATGTCCCCTTCCTGGCCATCCGTGTGGTCTCAGACACCCCCGGAGTGGAGAACCACCACGCGCAATACAGCGAGTTCTTCACCATCGCTCCCCGTTCAACCTTTGAAGTAGTCAAGGCGTTACTCTCTTGAAGAAAGAGTAACCCGAAACCTTCTCAGCGATGTATAAAGACCTCCAGGCCATACGCGGTAAATACTATATCCACCGGCTCATCGACGAAGGAGAACACGAGCATCAGGACTTCAAGTTCAAGATTTCCGACGCGCGTAAAATCGCCCATTCCATATCAGCCTTCGCCAACAATGACGGAGGACGGCTGCTTGTGGGGGTGAAAGACAACGGCGTGGTCGCCGGAATCCGTTCCGAAGAGGACCTGCATGTCATCGAGGCCGCAGCGACGGTCTTCTGCCGTCCGGCGGTTGAGGTCGAGATGCAGGCGTTTCTTTGTGAGGAGGGGGCGGTTGTCCTCCGCGCCTCCATCCCCAAGGCGGTGCGTCGTCCTGTGGAATGCAAGGAGGCTGATGGCCGCTGGCGCGCCTATTTCCGTGTCGCCGACGAGAACATCGTGGCCCACCCCCTGATGGTCAGGTCGTGGAAGCTAATGGCCGAGAATTCCGGCGGAGGAGGCATCTCCTACTCCGCCTCCGAGGGAAGCCTGCTGTCGGCACTTGAAAGCCGTGGACTCGCCTCCGTGGAGCAGCTGATGGTTGACACCCACCTCTCCCGCGCCGCCGCCGAGGATATAATTGTCCGTATGGCTTCGATGGGTATCATCGGCTTTGAATACCGTCATCCCTCTTTCCTCCTTACAATAAACAACTGATCTGATTTGGGCAAGCATAGCAAAGACAAGTCGCCGGAACTGCGCGAGAAAATCTCGCTGCTCCCGGAAACCCCCGGTGTCTACATGTATTACGACTCCGAGGGCACCGTCATATATGTGGGGAAGGCAAAGAACCTCAAACGCCGCGTGTCGAGTTACTTCAACCGCACACACGATGTCTTGCGCACCAACCTCCTTGTCAGGGCGATAGCCGACATGAGCTATATCGTCGTCCCCACCGAGGCCGACGCGCTCAACCTCGAGAACTCCATGATCAAGGAGTACAAGCCCCGCTACAATGTGCTGCTCAAGGATGACAAGTCATATCCATGGATATGTGTGACAAAGGAGATGTATCCCCGGGTATTCATGACCCGTCAGCGTCTGCGCGACGGCTCCAAATATTTCGGGCCATACACCGACGCTGGAGCCGCCCGGGTGGTTCTGTCGCTTATCCATGAGCTTCACCCGATACGCGGATGCCGCATCCCCATCACCCCTACCACCCTCGCGCGGGGGAAAGGCCGTCTCTGTCTCGAATACCATCTGCAGCGTTGTTCGGGATGCTGCGTGGGGAAGATTTCCGAGGAGGAATATGGGGAATACATCAACAATGTCAGGCAGATTCTCCGGGGGGAGACCGGGGAGCTGCTGGCCCATCTGCGCGCCGAGATGGAACGTCTTGCCTCCGAACTGCGTTTTGAGGAGGCCCAGGAACTAAAGGAGCAGTACCAGAAGGTCGAGCGTTACCAGGCGAAGAGCGTCATCGTCAATCCCTCGCTCGACAGCGTGGATGTCTTCGGTATCGACGATGACGGTTCAAACGATGTCTACATCAATTACATGCATGTGCGTCGCGGGGCGGTGGCCCGTTCGCTGACCCTGCAATACAAACGGCGCCTTGATGAGACGCGTCCCCAGTTGCTCACCTACGCCATGCAGGAGATACGCGAACGGTTCGGGGTGAGCTTCGATGAGGTGATTGTGGCCGAGGCTCCCGATATGGAATTCCCCTCGATGACCGTCACCATCCCCCAGCGTGGCGACAAATTCAAACTGCTCGACGTGTCGGTGCGCAATGCCCGTCAGCAACGTCTCGACGCGCTCAAGCATCTTGAGAAGACCGACCCCGAGAAACGCACCCTCAAGACCCTCGAACGTATCAAGGCTGACTTCCGTCTCACCGAACTGCCGCGCCATATCGAGTGTTTTGACAACTCCAACATCCAGGGCACCAACCCGGTGGCTTCCTGTGTGGTGTTCCGCAACGCCAAACCCTCCAAGAAGGATTACCGCCACTTCAACATCAAGACCGTCGAAGGGCCCGACGACTTCGCGTCGATGAAGGAGGTGCTGACCCGCCGTTACACCCGCCTGATGGCCGAAGCACCCGACGACCTGCCACAGCTTATCGTGGTCGATGGCGGTAAGGGGCAGCTCTCCTCGGCTGTCGAGGCTCTTGATGAAATCGGCTTGCGCGGCAAGATAGCCTTGGTGGGCATCGCCAAACGTCTGGAGGAAATCTATTTCCCCGGCGACTCGGTGCCACTCTACATCGACAAGAATTCCGAATCGCTGAAGGTTGTCCAGCATCTGCGCGATGAGGCTCACCGTTTCGGCATCACCCATCACCGCAACCGCCGCTCCAAGACCCAGATTGTCAGTGAATTGTCAACCATCCCGGGGGTTGGTCCGGCCACTGAGCAGACCCTCCTGAGCCATTTCAAGAGTGTGCACCGCATATCCGAGGCTACTCTCGACTCCCTCGCTGCCGTCGTGGGTCCCGCCAAGGCGCGTGTGATACGCGCCCATTTCGCCGGGCCGGGCGCTCCCTCCGCTCCTTCCGCTCCTTCCGAATAAACTCCGGCGGTCAGTTCCCTTTAACGGGATTTAGCAATACAGTGAGCAATAAGGGGAAAGTTATTCCGTTAATAATTAGCGGAAAGCCGATAACCACGGGCGGAAAGTCCGGCGGCATGCCGTCAGCCAACACAGATTTCCCTATGAAAAGTCTCAAGATATTTTTCTCTCTGCTCGCCGGGCTGCTGGGGCTACCTGCGGTTCTCACCTCCTGTATCGAAGACGGGGTCTCCACATCCGCCTCCGATCAGCCGGTGTTCTCCACCGACACCGTGAGGATGGGTTCGCTCCTTACCCTCGGTCCATCCCCGACAAGCCGCTTCATAGTCTACAACCGTCACGACAAGATTATGAACATCAGCGACATCGCCTTCCGCGACGATGACGCGGGTCAGTTCCGCATCAATGTTGACGGTATGAGCGGGCGCCGTTTCAGCAATGTTGAAATCCGTCCCAACGATTCCATATTTGTCTTTGTCGAGGCAACTCTTTCTGAGAATGGACGTGATGTCCCTGTCGATGTGCTTGCTCATATAGACTTCCGCGTCAACGGGGTCACCTCTTCTGTCCCCGTGAAGGCCCAGGGGCAGGATGTCACCCGTGTGAGCGGCGACACCCGTTTCTCCGGTGAGACCTCCCTCACTCCGGGCAAACCTTACCTGGTCAATGATTCACTTGTTGTCGAGGAGGGGGCGATACTGACCCTCCCCGCCGGTACCCGCTTGCTGATGCATGACAAGGCGGAAATCATCGTCCACGGCACCCTGCGCGTTTTCGGCACCGTCGAGAAGCCTGTGGAGATAACCGGCGACCGCTCAGGTTTCGTGGCCGCATCGATTCCCTATGAAGTGATGTCAGGACAGTGGGGCGGCATACGCTTCACCCCGACCTCCTCGGCCAATGAAATCCATCACGCGTCAATCCGCAATTCAGAATGGGGCATAATCCTCGACCATTGCGGAGGTTCGCGTAACGAGCCTGCGATGACCCTCCATAACTCAGTTGTACGCAATACCAAGAATTATGTCGTGGAGGCCATCCACTCCTCCCTGACTGCCGTCGGATGCGAATTTTCGGATGCCTCACTCGGCATTCTCCGTCTGGTCGGGTCGGAGCATCTTGTCTCGCAATGCACCCTCGGCAACTATTACCTCTTCACTGCCATCGGTGGGCCTGCTCTTCGTCTTGAGCATCTCGACCCTGACGACGAGAATGAGCCTGAACCGGAGAATCCCGACGACGCGCAGCTTCCCTGGATGACAGCTACCGAAATCCACAACACCATCATCTACGGTCTCGGCCCGGACCTCTCTCACGGTGATCTCGAAGGCCTCCCCGTGGCCATCGTCAACTGCCTGCTCAAATCGGCAGGTTCGGATGACCAGAACTTCATCAACTGTCTCTGGGACACCGACCCCCTCTTCGGCGTGGAGCGAGACAATTACATCTTCGATTATCGCGTGGCTGCTGACTCCCCCGCTCTCGAAGCAGGGGACACCGACCGGCGTTACCCCCTTGGCGAGACCGACATGTTAGGTGCCGGGCGCCTCCCGCGCCCGACAATCGGAGCCTACCAGGAACCCCGATAAACCCTCCCGAAATGGGGGAATAAGCTTTAAAGTCGTAGCTATTAAGATTTTCGGCAGGTTGGACATTTGGCGTGAATCCATCACCAAAAATGTCCAACATGCTATGTTGTCCCGGACGATTCCGAAGGAATCCTTTATCTGAATAGCCGTGGGTTGGCGCGAGTGGGGAGCCCCTTGAGGGCGACCCCGAGCGGTAACCCACGGTTGTGTTTCATCAGAAATGGGATTCCGGAGGAATCTTTTTTGATATCTGACAAACGTGGGTAATATCAAAAAAGATTCCTCCGGAATCGCTCGCTTAATACCGTTACCGTGGGTTACCGCTTCGGTTCGGCCTCCGGCCTCACCTCGCGCCAACCCACGGCTATTCAGATAAAGGATTCCTTCGGAATCGTCCGGGAAATCGCGAATGTTCTGTTGGAAATTCTGTCAAAGAATCCATCGATGATTCCGTCGGGGATTAATTTTGACAGACGGACGTGACGTCCAGTGATTTATTTACGTCAAATGGCTGCTGCTGTCCGGGCCGGGATTACTTGTAATTCTCCGCTTGCTGACGGATGGCCTCGAAGAGGCGCACGTCGACGTCGGTAAGGGCGCGGTGGCGACGGGCCATCATACGCGACGCGATGTCGAGGAATTTCTCCATCGGGAGGTCGGTGAAGCCCTGCGCCCCTCCTTCGCTGAAGGATGCGATGAAGTTGCGGGGGAAGCCTGAACCGTGGATGTTGACACCCACGCCTACCACCGTGGCGGTGTTGAACATCGTGTTGATGCCTGCCTTTGAATGGTCACCCATGATAAGGCCGCAGAACTGCAGGCCTGTCTTCAGGAAGCGGTGGCGGGGATAATTCCAGAGTTTGATTTCGGTGTAGTCGTTCTTGAGGTTGGAAGCCACACAGCCTGCCCCGAGGTTACACCATTCACCGATGACGGCGTTTCCGAGGAATCCGTCATGAGCCTTGTTGGAATAGCCGAGCATGACCACATTGTTAAGCTCTCCACCAACCTTGCACCATGGACCCAGGGTTGTGCCGGGATATATCTTCGACCCCATATTGACGGTTGAATGCTCACCCAACGCGATTGGGCCGCGCAGACATGAGCCTTCCATGATTTCGACATCGCGGCCTACATAAATCGGGCCGTGTGAGACATTCAGCACCACACCCTCGACAATCGCGCCACTCTCGATATATACCAGTTCGGGGTCGCCGATCACCGTGTTGCTGCGCGGAATCGCCTGCCCTTCGCGGCCACGGGTGAGGAACTCGAAGTCATCCTCGATTTTGCGACCATTGAGCTGGAAGATGTCATACAGAAATTCCACCGTGTCTACCTTGGAATCATATTTCCTGACAACCTCGGAGTTAGAGCCGCCGGCACAGACCGCCACCGTCACTTCGTTGCCGCGTGACGTGGTTGCTGTCAGGGTCTCTCCGGGTTGAAGTTCGCCGACCGCCTTGGCCAGCTGCTCCTCGGGCACCACACTGGAGGTGACGATGATATCGCCAGCCATGATTTCCGGGGCGGGGAACTTCTCGCGCAGATATTCCTCGGTAAGGTAATGATACTCTCCGGGGAGATACATCTCCCATTTCTGTCGGATGGTGTTTATGCCGACAAGCAGGTCGGCCACCGGCCTGGTGTAGGTCAGCGGAAGAAGGTTGATATGGGTCTCGGGGATGTCCCGGAGAATTATCCTACGCGTTGTCATGACTGATTATGTATGGTGTGAGGTTCTGTTTTATATTTGGAGCAAAAGTATTACTTTTGCAAAAGAAAAACAAATTTTAAACCGATGAATTACCTGCCTACCTCCATCGAAGGAGTGTATATCATTGAACCCAAACGGTTTGGCGACGCCAGAGGTTACTTTATGGAGACTTTCAAGCTCGCCGAGTTCCGGGCCAACGTTGACCCGGAGGTAGAGTTTGTGCAGTGTAACGAGTCCATGTCCACGCGTGGGGTGCTTCGCGGGCTTCATTTCCAGAAAGGGGAATTCTCCCAGGGGAAACTGGTCCGTGTGTCGCAGGGTACGGTAATCGACGTGGCCGTTGACATCCGCAAAGGTTCTCCGACATTCGGCCGCCATGTGGCTGTCGAGTTGTCGGCCGAGAATGCCCGGATGCTCTACATACCTCGCCATTTCGCCCATGGATTCATCGTCATCTCGGATACCGCACAGTTCCAGTATATGGTAGACAACATCTACGCTCCCCAGGCCGAGGCGACCCTTCGTTTCGATGATCCCGAGCTTGGGATAGACTGGCCTTTGCCTGCCTCCGAGCTTAACCTCTCCGAGAAAGACCTCAAGGGTCTCTCATTGGCCGAGGTGCGCGCTCTTCTTTGAAAAGATTAACCATTACACGGGGTGGATTGTTCCGGGTGTGGCATTAACCCGAGCCCAAGCCCCGACGGTTGGAAATCAGGGAGTTGTCTCCCGACGAAAATACCTGTCAGCCATTTGGTCACAGACTAAATGGCTGATTTTCTTATACCCATGGGGATGGTTATAAAGAGATAGAATTTTTGTAAATTTGGCATCAAAAAATAGGAATTAACGTATTTTAACAAATGGGGGGGTAATTTATGCAATTTTTAGTACTTTTGCGGGTGTTTGATTTCTTTTCTGGCATAAAAATCACTCCGATGCACGTCAGCGATATTATCGACACACGACCTTAACCACCATGATTTGTCAATATCCCTCAAGGGGATGACAGACACATCCGTTGCCAAAATCACATAAACCAATACATTCAGACTTCGATGAAAAAGTTAACCGCATTGTTCCTTGCATTGGTGTTCCTTTTGCCCGTGACAGCATTGGCAAAAAAGACTGATGCCGGGGAGATACCCCAGTATCAGATAGAAGGAGCTGGGGTCACCTCCCAGAGCGCCCAGCAGGTGAGAATTACCATTGTCACCAAGAAAAAGGAGAATGTCACCGACCGTGACCTCCAGAAAGCCGCCGTCCACGGGGTGCTGTTCCGCGATTATGATGACGCTTCCAGCGCCGGATATGGATCGGTGGCCTCCTACAAGGCCATTATGGGTTCCCCCTCGGCCGAGGCTGAATATGTCGATTTCTTCAAGCCTTTCTTCACCAACGGCGACTATGAGTCATATTGCCAGCTGGTGGGTGACAGCCGTCAGGTTGTCAAGGCCGGCAAGGAGTGGAAGGTGTCGGCCATCGTGAGGGTCAACACCAACACCCTCAAAAAAGACCTCAAGAAACAAGGTATGATTAAAAATCTCGGCGCAGGATGGTAATCAAGCATTTTATCGCGGGTGTCATGGCTGCCGTATGCTCCGTGGCCGCTTCCGCCCAGATCAATCAGGTCAACAGGCTTCCTGAGGTCGGAAGCACTGAATCTACCCAGAAAGACTACACCGAGAACCAGACCGGATTCTGGATGGCCGCCGAGGCAAGCGCGGCCTATTCCTGCCGTCTGTTCAACTCTAACTTCGGTTACACCGAGCTTGATGTCGTGTTGGGTTACCGCTTCAATGAATATATCCGTGTGGGTGTCGGTTTCGGCGGAAGATGCTATTTCGACAACAACAAGGTACGCACCTCCGCGTCGGAATGGGCATTCCCGATTTTCGCCAACTTCAGGGGCAATTTCATGCCGACCCAGTATCGCAGCGTTGTGCCCTACTATTCGCTCGACATCGGCGGGACTGCCCGCGACGGATTCCTGATACGTCCCACCGTAGGATTGCGCGTAGGACGTGAACGTTCGGCCTTCCTCGTCGGGCTCGGCTATGTGGGTCAGGATCTCACCACCTACTCCCGCGACAGTTTCAGGGACACACGCAAATTTGTCTCGTTCATCACCCTCAAATTAGGATACGAATTCTGATACCCCAATCCTCCAGAGCATGAAAAATCTGAAATTATACCTGTCAGCCGCTTGCTTCGTGATATTGATGCTGGTGGCCGGTTGCCGTGGCCAGAAAGAGGTCAGCGGCGCGTGGTCAAACTATGAGTTCGGCACCTCTTATGTCAACGCCTCACCTTCCGGCGAGCTTACCGTGCGCTCCTGGGGAAGCGGCCCCGATAAAGCCGCCGCTATCGAGGCGGCAATGAAAAACGCCGTCAATGATGTGATATTCAAAGGCATCAAAGGGGGCAAAGGATATCTTTGCCAGCCGATAGTCACCGAGGTCAACGCCCGCGAGAGGTATGCCGACTATTTCGACCGCTTCTTCGCCAACGGCGGTGAATACAAGAATTTCGTGAAGGAGACATCGAGCAGTGACAAGTCGCGGACCAAGTCGAAGAGCGATGGCCGCGAGAATTTCGGCGTGACCGTGACCATCGACCGTCCCGCCCTGCTCAGGCAGCTCCGTGCCGACAATGTAATCAACCATTGATAAATCCACCATACCAGATATGACACTCAAGAAATTTCTCCTGTCAGCCACAGCGGCAATCGCCGCCACTCTCACCCTCAATGCGGGTGCGCCCCCGACGGTCATGTTCCTCCCCGACAAGACCTGGTGTAACGCCAACAATTATGTCGAGCGCTCGGAACGCAACGGCAAGACCCGTGTGACCGAGAAATATGACGAGGCATTCCTCAACTCTGACCTCAAGAATGTCGTGGTCCAGCTCAACGGACTCATGAAAGACAACGGACTCCCCGCAAAGGATTACGGCACCACCTCCGAACTCGACGACGAGGAGGAGATGGAGGAGGACGCATACAACAACGACACCCAGTCTGGCGGCTCTATGGACGCCACCGACTACGAGATGATGCTCAGCAAACTCCGTCCCGACATCATCATCAAGATAGGCTGGGATGTCAACAAGGTCGGATTCAACTACACACTTTCCTATCGTCTCGAAGCGATTGACTCATATTCCGG
>URLF01000070.1 GCA_900548705.1 uncultured Porphyromonadaceae bacterium
AACAGCCGATACAGGAGTCGGCTGACAACCTGTATCGGCTGGATATGGTATGGAAAAAAGCTCAGAATCCCAACAGGTCGGGCATCGAGCGCAGTCCGCGCGGATGATTGGCTACCATCCATTCGGCGGCTTTCACCGCACCGAAAGCGAACCCTTCACGGGAGAAAGCGCGGTGCTCGACGGTGATGGCGTCCACCGGGGATTTCCAGCTTACAATGTGTGTGCCCGGCACCTCCCCCTCACGCTCATGGTTGATGAGCAGGGCCGTTGGGTCAGCTGAGGCTTCCGCAGGGTCTTCAGTCCAGTGGTTGATGGATGATGAGGCCTCAATCAGGGTCTCGGCTGTGGAGACCGCTGTACCGGAAGGATGGTCGAGCTTGTGGATATGGTGGATTTCCATCATCTCGGGGCGGTATTCGGGATAACCGTCGATAAGGGCGGTCGCCTCTGATATTATCTTTTTGAAGAGGGCTACCCCGATGGAGAAGTTGGAGGTCCAGAACATCCCCTGTGGGGAATCCTGGAGCATCTCTTTTACCTCGGCAAGACGGTCGAGCCAGGCAGTTGTGCCGGAGACCAGCGGAATCCCGGCCCCGATGACGCGCCGGAAATTGTCGACAGCTGTCGAGGGGGTGGTGAACTCGATTGCCACATCAGCAGACAGGAATTCAGGGGATGAGAATTTGCTTTCCTCACCCGCGTCGATGACAGCCACGATTTCGTGGCCTCGCGACTGGGCTATTTTTTCCACGGCGTGGCCCATCTTGCCGTATCCTATGAGAGCGATTTTCATAACCGGGGATGTTAATGGGAGTTACGCTTCAATTCCTTTTTGATCACGCGGGGTATGGCGATGGTGGTGAAAATCAGCAATGCGCCCCCGGCGAGGGTGAACGCCCATACATCACGCATCATGTCGGTGCCCAGGAAGAGGAAGAAAGCGGCCACACAGAAAAACACCGCGCTCCACGACTCTATACGATAGAGACGTTTGATGCGGGGATGGGTGCCGGTGTAAGGTGAGAAAAGTTTTCCCACAAGGAAACATAGCGCACCGGCGGCATAGACATATTTCCACCATCCGGCCACCTGTGAACCGTATTTGATGGAAAGTATGGGGAGCAATGTCCCGATGGCGATAGTCAGCAACCCGACAGTGGCTATCACCACCATCAAGGTCGAGGGAGCTTTCCCCTGAAGCTGCTCAAGGGTGTATTCCGGTTGTTTTTGAGTATTCTTGCCCATAAGTGATTATTCAAAGACGTAGACATCCTCGTTGGGACGCTGCATATGGTATTGTTCGCGGACTATACGTTCGAGTTCCTCAGGATTCGAGGAGAGGGAGGCGTTGAGGCGGTGGTAATAGAGCATCGTGTCATTGTTCTCCTTTATTTCCGCTTCGAGGCGGTCAATCTCATCCTGATACTCCATGCTTTTGAAATAGGAGTTCTCATTAAAGAAAAGCACAAACACGATATATGCCACCGCTATCAGCAATGGCAGTGTGATATAACGCCTGGTCCATCTCCAGGCTCCGGAGAGAAAATCTTTCATCATGGACACAAAGTTAATACTTTTTTCTCTAACCCCAAACCCTCATAAAATTACAACGCAAAAATGGTCATCCGACGGGTTTGCCGGATGACCATATTGTTTTTTTAATGGATTTTTACAGCGTCTGGGAGAGGGCTGAGGGGAGGAGTTCGCAGAGGGTGGGGTGGGGATGGATGGCGCGGGTGACGGCGGAGACGGGGAGTCCTGCCGACATGGCCAGTGACACCTCCATAATCAGGTCGGAGGCGTGACTGCCGAGGATATGGCAACCGATAATCCGGTCACCGGAAACCACCATTTTCACAAGTCCGTCGGCATCCCCTTGGGTGAGGGCTTTGCCGTTGGCACGGAAGGGTAGCTTGACTGTTTTCAGTGGGGTTATTCCCTGGGCTTCGGCCTGTTCCTCGGTGAGTCCCGTGGAGGCGGCTTCCGGCACGGTGAACACAGCCGCCGGAATGGGGGAGAGGTCGGTCTCCACACCCATCACACGCCGGGCCTGGGCGGTGGCGGCGTGGGCGAGCTGACAGATTCCGTTGCAGTCGCCGATGGCATATACTCCCGGAATCGTGGTCTGGAAATTGTCATCGACGGTTATCCCTTTCCGTGTGATTTCCGCTCCCGCCGCTTCGAGTCCTTCGGGAATCACAGCTTTACGTCCGACAGCCATCAGCACCTTCTCCACAACCGTTTCACCCGGTTTGTTCTTGGCTTCATACCTGACTTTCAGACTGCCGTCATCAGCTTTATCGACAGCTGTGGCGGCCGCGCTGAGTATGAATTTCACACCTCGTTTCGACAAGGCTGAACGCAGCCGTTTGGCTATGTCGCGGTCGAATCCGGGAAGTATCTCCTTGCAGTATTCGATGACGGTGACCTCACATCCGAAGGCTGCGTAGACCGAGGCGAATTCCATCCCTATCACCCCCCCGCCGATTACCGCCAGGGAACGGGGCAGGGTAGTGGTGTCGAGGAGCTCGGCAGAGGTGACACACAGCCCGGCTCCGGGTATGGGGAGGATGACAGGTGTGGCTCCTGTGGCCACAATTATCTTCGGTGCGGTGAACACCTCTCCGGCAACCTGGACTTCCCGCGCTGATATGAATCTGGCTTTCCCGAGTCTTACGTCCGCTCCGTTTACCACGGCTGAGACAGCCTCACGCAGCTGCATCACAATCTCGTTTTTACGCTCCACGATTCGGGTCATGTCGACCGTCATCTCACCCTCCGGAATATTGATGCCGAATTCCGGAGCGCGCTTGATTTCCAGGGCTGTCTCAGCTGAACGGCAGAAGGTCTTGGTAGGGATGCATCCCCGGTTGAGACATGTGCCGCCGAGTTCTCCGGCTTCAATCAGAAGAGTTCTCAACCCTTGCTTCACACCGCAGGCCGCAGCCGGGTAGCCGGCCGGCCCCGCTCCTATGACAATGAGATCATACTCCATGGCTCAGAGGTTGTCGAAGGTGAGTATGGGGTTGAGGGCGGCCGCCGTGTCGTCAGGCCTTGTGACAGGTGTGAGATGGGGAGCTGTCTTCACTGTCTCCGGATCCTCTATGGCTTCACGGGCGATGTCACGCATGGCGGAGATGAACTCGTCAAGGGTCTCGCGCGATTCGGTCTCGGTCGGCTCTATCATCAGCGACTCATGGAAGAGTAGCGGGAAGTATATGGTCGGGGCGTGATAGCCATGGTCGAGAAGACGTTTGGCGATGTTGAGGGTGGTGACACCGGTCGACTTGTCGCGCAGTCCGTCAAACACGAATTCATGTTTGGACAGCCCTTCGATTGGGAGCAGGTAGCAGTCTTTGAGTGATTCCTTTATGTAAGTGGCGTTGAGGGTCGCGAGTTTTCCGGCCTCCATCAGTCCGTCACTTCCGAGGGTCAGGATGTAGGCCAGCGCACGGGCCTGCACGGCGAAGTTGCCGAGGGTGGCCGACACCGAACCCAAGGCGAGAGGGGAGTACTCGATGGCGTAGCGGTCTGTCTCCTTCACCGGAAATCCCTCCGGAGTCACTGTGCGGCGCACCACTCTCGGATTGGGGAGGAATTTCTCCAGCCCCTTGCGCACACCAACCGGACCGGCTCCGGGGCCACCTCCTCCGTGAGGGGTGGAGAAGGTCTTGTGGAGGTTGACATGCATCACGTCGAAGCCCATGTCGCCGGGACGGGCCACACCCAACAGGGGGTTGAGGTTCGCTCCGTCGTAATACATTAGCGCTCCCGCCTGATGTACGAGCGAGGCGATGCGGGGAATATCCTTCTCGAATATGCCGAGGGTGTTGGGATTGGTGAGCATCATCGCCGCCACGGTGTCGTCAAGCAGCGGTTCGAGGTCGGCGACATCCACTGTGCCATCCTCGCGGCTCTTCACCTCCACCACCTCCAGGCCGCAGACGGCGGCGGAAGCGGGGTTGGTGCCGTGGGCCGAATCCGGGACAATCACCTTGCGGCGTTTGTCACCTTCTCCACGCGATGCGTGGTAGGCGCGAATCACCATCAGTCCGGTCAGCTCACCCTGTGCGCCTGCGAATGGGTTGAGGGTGAACTCCTCCATCCCTCCTATCTCACAGAGCGATTTCTGCAGGGTCCAGTACATCTCCAGCGCACCCTGCGCGGCGAACGCGGGTGTCGAAGGATGCAATCCGGCGAAACAACTGTGGGATGCCATCTCCTCGTTGATTTTCGGATTGTATTTCATCGTGCATGAGCCGAGGGGATAGAATCCGGTGTCTACTCCGAAGTTGTTGGTCGACATGTTGTTGTAATGCCTTACGGCGGTAGGTTCGTCAACCTCGGGAAGTGAGAGGGGAACGGCGCGGCGCATGCCCTCCGGCAGAGGGAAATTGTCATGGATATCTTTTGCGGAGACTCCGCTGCGCGGCACAGCGTAACCTCTGCGACCCTCGCGTGACAACTCGAATATCAGTTTTCCGTAAACTTTTCTGTTCATTCTTTCATAGTTTTGGAGGGTCAGACACAGGTTTTGGCTATCTCGAAAAGGCGGTCTACATCCTCTTTGGTCTGCATCTCGGTGGCGGCCATCAGTATCGTGTGGTCATCGACCTTAATGCCGGGCAGTATTCCACCCTTGCGGATGGCTGCTGCTATCAAGGAGTCCACGGAGTAGTCGGTCTCAAGTAGGAACTCGTTGAGGAACGGCCTGGAGGGGTAGCGCAGACGGGCGCGGCCGTCGGAGGTCATCTTTTCCAGGAGGTAGAGGGCTGTCAGGCGGGATGCCTCATTGATTTCACGCAGACCTTCCGCCCCGACCAGCGACATGTAGGCGGCCACCCAGAGGGTCATCAGCCCTTGGTTGGAACAGATGTTCGAGGTGGCTTTCTCGCGGCGGATATGCTGCTCGCGGGCCTGGAGGGTCAGCACGAAGCAACGCCGCCCTTCGGAGTCGGTGGTAGCTCCCACGATACGTCCCGGCATCTTGCGCATCAATGCCTTGGTGGCGCAGAGGAATCCCAGGTAAGGCCCTCCGAAGCTCAGGGGAATCCCAAGTGACTGGGCATCCCCGCAGGCGATGTCGGCCCCGAGTTCGCCGGGTGTCCTCAGCACAGCCAGGTCGGAGGCCACGCAGTTGACAATCAGCAACGCCTTGTGGGAATGGCAGAGGTCGGCCAGACCTTCATGGTTCTCTATTATCCCGTAATAGTTGGGAGAGGGGACAACCACTCCGGCTACCTCCTTGCCTCTCGCCTCAAGCACCCGAGACAGCTCCTCGCGGGATGTTTCCCCGTCAGATTCAGGGATGGTGATAAGCTCCACCCCGTGATAGTGGGCGTAGGTGTCAACAACCCGGCGTACATCTGGCGAGAGGGTCGCCGAGACAAGCACGAGGTTACGTTTGCGTTGGGAGGCCACAGCCATCAGCACAGCCTCGGCGGTGGCGGTGGCTCCGTCATACATCGACGCGTTGGAGATTTCCATTCCTGTCAGACGCGCCATCATTGTCTGGTATTCGAAGATATACTGGAGGGTACCCTGCGAGATTTCAGGCTGATAGGGGGTGTAGGCTGTCAGGAATTCCGATCGCGAGGCTATCGACTTGACAGCCGCCGGACAGCCATGGTCGT
The DNA here is from genome assembly GCA_900548705.1 of uncultured Porphyromonadaceae bacterium. Classification (GTDB taxonomy): domain Bacteria; phylum Bacteroidota; class Bacteroidia; order Bacteroidales; family Muribaculaceae; genus UBA7173. The sequence continues at coordinate 5,634 of URLF01000070.1, forward strand.
AGAAACCGCCTCCGGCGAAACATACCTCCACCGGGACATTCTTCCCTGCCAGATGGTTGAAATAACGTCTGACGGCGGTCTCGTCGATACCCTGCGGGAGGTCGTAGGGCTGTTTCAGGCGCAGCGACGGATCCACGTCGCCGTAGAGGTCGTCAAGAGACGACACTCCACACCGGTCGAGCATCTCTTTGATGTCGGCCGGTGTATGGGGGAAATATCTGTGCATTGTCAGGTCTGTGTTAGGAATGGCTTGGGGAGGGTCAGTCGGCGGCGCAGAACTCCTCGTAAGTGGTCTCGTCCATCAGCTCGTCAAGCTCCGAGGGGTCGGAGATGGTGACGGCGATGATCCAGTTGGCCATCGGGTCGGCGTTGATGAGGCGGGGATTCTCACTGAGGGCCTCGTTTATCTCGACAACCTCACCCGACACGGGGGCGATGAGATCGGAAGCGGCCTTCACGCTCTCGATAGCCCCGAAGTCCTCACCCTTCTCCAGTTCGTCGCCGAGGTCGGGCATGTCGACGTAGACGACATTTCCGAGCTGTTTCTGGGCGTAGTCAGAGATTCCGATATAACCTTTGTCACCTTCAACACGGATGTATTCGTGGGTCTTGCTGTAACGTATCATAATCGTATGGTTTTAAGCTTTGTATGATTTCTTGAAGAATTTTTTCGAGACAACGGTGGCGGGGAAAGTCTTCTTCCTCACCTGAACTTTCAGTTCGGTGCCTGTCTTGGCATAGCGGGCATCGATGAGTGCCATGCAGATAGAACGGTCGGTCGAGATGCCCCGGTAGCCGGTGGTGACCTTTCCAATCACCTCCCCTTCGGGCGACAGCACGTCGCAACCGTGACGCGCGATGGCGCGGTCATGGATTTCCAGTCCCACGATTTTGCGGCGCGGCCCCTCCTGCTTCTGCTTTTTAAGGGTCTCGCCACCGATAAGGTCAGGCTTTTCCAGTTTTACGAACATGCCCAGTCCGGCTTCCAGGGGGGTGATGTCGTCGGCCAGCTCGTTTCCGTAGAGTGGCAGTCCTACCTCGAAACGGAGGGTGTCGCGGCAACCCAGACCGCAGGGTGCGGCTTTGCCGGAGTCAATCAGTGCCTGCCATACCCGGCGTATGAAGTCGTGTGGGCCGTAGATTTCAAAACCATCCTCTCCGGTGTAACCGGTGCGTGACACTATCACTGTGTCCCCCTTATGGTCGAGTTCCTTGAAGGTGTAGAATGTGAGGTCGCGACATGGAATCTCCACTACCTCCTCCATCACTTTCTCCGCCTCAGGGCCTTGCACGGCCAGTTCGGCCATCTCCTCACTCATGAATTCCAGGCAGAGGCGGTAACCCTCGGCCTGACGCAGGATCCACTGCTCATCCTTGGTGATGTTCGATGCGTTCACCACGAAAAGGAAATCATTATGACCCCTCTTGTAGACCAGCAGGTCGTCGACCACACCGCCGTCGGGACGGAGCATCATGCCATAGAAGCATTGCCCGTCCGGGGCATTGGTCACATCGTTGGAGAACACACGGTTGACAAAGAACTCCGCGTCCTCGCCGGTGATGCCGATTTCCCCCATATGGGAGACATCAAACACACCGCAGGCGTTGCGCACGGCGTTATGTTCACCGATTATCCCGAGCCCGTATTCAATCGGCATGTCATATCCGGCGAAGGGGCTCATCTTTGCCCCCAGCGCCAGATGCAGGTCGTGGAGGCAGGTGAATTTGAGATTTTCGCAGTTATTCATGGTTTTGTCATTTATGTTTATCTTTATAAGCGACCGTCGTCAGGTGGTTTCCAGCAACAGGTCGGTGAGTTTTTCAGCGGTCAGCCCCGTTATCACATCCGGCGGGGAGACATGCTCCAGGGCTTTCATTATCCCTTCACGGCTGAACTCCGCCCCTTTCAGGCTGTCGAGCAGCCCCTCGTCGAGGTCGCTCAGCAGGAAGAAGTCACCCTGGAGGTTGACTTTGCGGATTGTCGCCGCCATTCCCGGTTCGGCCGGAGGGATGAGGTCGGTCGAGACGCTGAACTCTCCGATCCCCTCGATACGCCGTCGTCGGGTTGCCCCTTCCGAGTTGCCGTAGCGGCCCCAAATCCAGTCATCCGTGAAATATTCCTCGGCGATACGGCCTATCTCACGGATATCCCCGGGGGTCATCTCCTGTATGGTGTCGCAAAGTTCCTCGCGACAGAACCGTTTGAACTCCTCGATGGAGAGTTGCGGCAGATGCTCGCGGATGGTGGTCACATGGCTTCGCACGGAGCTGACCCCCTTGGCGCGGAGCTTCGCCTGAGAGGGGGTGATGGCCTGCGACATCGTCGTCAGGTCAGCGTCATACAGCATTGTGCCGTGGACGATGCTGCGTCCGTGGAGATGGTAGAAAGCGTTGCCGCTGACCTTGCGGTCACCAATCACCACATCGTTGCGTCCGGTGGTCGAAGCGTCGAGTCCGAGCTTTGAAAGTGTGTCAGCCACCATCCGGCAATAGCGCGAGAAGGTTGTTGTCACCTCTCCGGAAGTAGTAATGTGGCTGAACATGATATTGTTTATGTCGGCATAGACACATCCTCCTCCACTTTTCCGCCGGTAGGTATGGATTCCCTCCCGACGGCAGAAATCGAGGTTCACCTCGGCGAACGGATTCTGACACCGGCCGAAAATCACCGTCGGTTCCACCTGCCACATGAAAAAATACTCCCCGTCGGGATAGTTCCGCGCCAGATGTTCCTCCATCGCCAGGTAAAAGGGTAGAGGGCGCGGTTTTCCGCCGGGGATTTCAGGTAGGCAAGCGTAAATCATAACGCTGAGGAGTGTTGTTCAACTTGCCCCAAAGTTAAAAATCTTTTTTTTCTCCCCCAAATTTTCATCAAATTATATTTTCTGTTTTTCAGCATCCCCAACCGAGATATAATCCCTCTTCTTCTGGCGCGAAATCTCTCGCAGATTCCCCAGATTAATATAATTTGATTAGTTCCCCCCTCCCCGTTGTAGGGACGCGCCGCGGCGCGTCCGCGTCAACCCAACCCACTTTGCCGTAAAAAAGTCTCACGCAGATTCCGCAGATACGCAGATTTCTCGCAGATATCATATGAAGTAAAGTCTCGCAGATTACGCGGATTACGCAGATTGCCATCCGGATGGAATATGTGGAATCAATGTTGAGCTGAGGAATCAACTTTAATCTGTCTTAATCTACTTTAATCTGTGGAATCCGATGAGCGAAGCGAATCCAATCTGTGAAATCTGTGGAATCCGTGTAATCTGTGAGAGCCTCGGGAGCGTAGCGACCCTAATCCGCGAGGATATCGCCCGGATGGCCTCTGCGTAATCCGCGTAATCTGCGAGACTTTATTTCATATGATATCTGCGGGAAATCTGCGTATCTGCGGAATCTGCGTGAGACCTTTTCGTCTGGCAGGTTGATGCGGACGCGCCGCGGCGCGTCCCTACAGGGGAACGTAAACAAAAAACAGCACAAGGGGCTAACGCAAGTCATACTGAAAAGTGAGAGTTTTGTTTGCCGTTTTTATTGATAAAGTGTATTTTTGCAACCATAAAATTGGTTTAAATATCAGGCTTGCACTGAAAATCAGTAAGTTGCAGGCCGTCAGACCGATTATATCGATGTTATGGAGAAAGAGACTATTTTGAAAGCGGTAGGGGAGTATTGCGGTCGCAACGGGATTGAGGCCGCAGACTGGTCGCCGAAAGCCGCACTGATAGATATGGACGGCACTCTCATCGACTCGATGAGAAACCACACCGCCGCCTGGAAGCGTCTCAGCGACGAGCTGGGATTGGCGGCCGACCGCGACGAGTTCTATCTCTACGAGGGGATGACAGGCCGCGCCACAATCAGGTTGCTCTTCAAACGGGTGCATGGCTCTGAGCCTACCGATGCCGAGTGTGATGAACTTTATGCCCGTAAGGCGAGTTATTTTAATGAGATGCCGAGAGTTCCGGTGATTCCCGGGGCGGCGGACATGCTGCGGCAACTGGCTGCCCGCGACATCACCCGGGTATTGGTTACCGGCTCGCGACAACTCTCCAACCTCGACCGTCTCGACAATGATTTCCCCGGGGCGTTTCCCCATCATCTGCGGATTACCGCCGCCGATGTCTCGCAGGGCAAACCCCATCCCGAACCCTACCTTAAAGGTATGGAACTGGCAGGGGGCACACCGACGGAATCCATTGTGGTCGAGAATGCTCCCCTCGGGGTGGAGTCGGGCAGAGCCGCCGGAGCATTCGTGGTAGCTGTGACCACAGGTCCGGTCCCCGCCCGGTCATTGGCCGACGCAGGCGCAGACCTCGTATTCAGCTCTATGGAGGAGTTTTCCTCAGCCATCCCGCTTTTGCTTCCCAAGATATGAGGAGGAGACAGACACCTCCTTGTATAGCGTTTCCAACTATTTAAACACCAACTCTTTCCAAACAGAATTGCTATGAGTCCTAAAAAAAACGCGACACCTGATGTCAATCTCGTGTTCACCAACCATGTCGCCCGCACCCTCGACCAGGCGGTGGATCTGATGATGCCCTCATCGGTCCATGTGCTTGTCGATGTCAACACCGAGGCGTTTGTGCTTCCCCTGCTTCAGGCCGAGTCAAAGGCTGTCGCCGGGGCAACCGTCATAAGGGTGAAGGCAGGGGAGATGTTCAAGAATCTCGACTCCCTGACATCTATCTGGAAACAGCTCGGCGATAGTGAGGCCAACCGCAACTCCCTGCTCATAAATCTCGGAGGTGGGGTGGTGACCGACATGGGTTCTTTCGCTGCCGCGACCTTCAAACGCGGCATATCATTCATAAATGTCCCGACCACACTGCTTTGCGCCGTCGACGCCTGTGTCGGCGGAAAGACCGGCATAAACTTCAATGGCCTGAAAAACGAGATAGGTATGTTCCGCGACGCAGACCTGGCTATCGTCTCGACCCTCTATTTCAATACCCTCACCTCCCAGGAGCTTCTTTCAGGCTATGCCGAGATGCTGAAACATGCCCTGGTATGCTCCACAGAGCTTACAAAGAAAATCCTGGCATATGATGTCACCAACTACAATCCCGACACATTGCTCAAGCTCCTTGAGGAATCGGTAGGGGTGAAACAGAAATATGTCAAGGCAGACCATGAGGATCGCGGGGCGCGCCGCGCGTTGAATTTCGGCCACACCATCGGCCACGCCATGGAGTCGCTTGCCCTCGAACGGAAGTCTCCTCTCCCCCACGGATATGCCGTGGCTTTCGGCATGGTGGGTGCCTTGGTGCTGTCGCGAATGAAATTCGATTTCCCCTCCGACATCCTCAATTCATATGTCGGGTATGTGAGACGCTATTACGGCGCGTTCGAGATTTCCTGCGACGACTACAAGAAACTTATCGGCTATATGCACCACGACAAGAAAAACGACCGTCCCGACATGGTGAACTTCACCTTGCTCAAAGCGCCCGGTGAGGTCGAAATCAATGTCCCGGTGACCGACGACGACATCACTGCCGCCCTCGACATCTACCGCGACCTGCTCGGTCTCCCCTGATTGCCAGGAGGTCTAACCGAAAAAGATGTAGGCGGCGAAGATGCCTGCCACGGAGCCGGTGATGTCGGCCAGCAGGGCATACGGCACCGCGTATCTTGTCTTCTTGATGCCAACCGAGCCGAAATAGACGGCCAGTACATAGAACATCGTGTCGGTGGAGCCTTGGATGGCCGCCGATACCCGGGAGACGAACGCGTCCGGGCCGTAGGTCGACATCAGGTCAACCATCAGTCCGCGTGACCCGCTGCCGCTCAACGGCTTCATCATCGCCGTGGGCAACGCCTCGACCCATCCTGTGTCGAGTCCGCAGGCTCCCACACCCATCCTCATCCATTCTGTCACCAGGTCCATCGCGCCCGAGGCCCGGAACATACCTATGGCCACGAGTATGGCCACCAGGTAGGGGATGATGGTGACGGCTGTCTTGAAACCCTCCTTGGCTCCTTCGATAAACGCCTCATAGACATTCATCCTGCGCCACATGCCGGCGCATAGAAACAGGATTATTATGCCGAACAGCAGGGCGTTGGCAATCAGTGTGCTGTAACGCTCCACCTGTTCCCCTTCCATTCCGGAGAAAAACCATAGCATCCCTCCTGTCAGGAGTATCATTCCCCCGAGCCACATCAGCAGCACCGGATCGAGCAGACGTATGCGCTGTTTCAGGCAGAGGGCCACAATCCCGACCAGTGTGGAGATGAAGGTTGCCATCAGGATAGGGAGGAAGACATCGGTGGGATTGGCCGCACCGGCCTGGGCGCGGTACATCATTATCGAGATAGGTATGAAACATAGCCCCGACGCGTTAAGTATCAGAAACATTATCATCGCGTCTGTTGCGGTGTCCTTTTCCTTGTTGAGTGTCTGCAGCTCCTGCATGGCTTTCAGTCCCAAGGGGGTGGCGGCGTTGTCGAGTCCGAGCATGTTGGCCGACACGTTCATGAAAATGGATCCCATGGCGGGATGTCCTTTCGGCACACCCGGAAACAGGCGGCAGAACAACGGCGATATCAGCCGTCCGAAAAAGCCTATTACTCCGGCACGTTCTCCGATTCTCATCAGGCCGAGCCACAATGACAGGATGCCTGTCAGACCAAGGGAAATCTCGAATGCGGTGGCCGCCGAACTGAAGGATGAACCCATTATCTCCCCCCATATTCCGACCTCGCCGCAGAACACCGACCGGTAGAGGGCGACTACGAACGCGACAATGAAAAATGCTATCCAGATGTAATTGAGTGCCACGGCAAGTATTATTGGTTAAAACTCCACAAAGTTAGTCAAAATCACCACGATTTTTCGTAACTTTGCGCGGTTTTTACCAACAAATCCCCATTATAGCAAAATTCAAACCGTGAAAACTTTCCTCACATTTGCCATCTACATGGTCCTGTCGGCCTGTGGAGTCACACTATACCCGCAGGAATTCATTGAAGACTCGCAAGCCTCCGACACACTTGCCGTGATTGTCGACCCCGCCCTTACCCCGGACGAGATATACAACGACTCGGTTGTTATGATTTCTCCGGCCCGCGAGTCCACCACTTTCCTCCATGAGGACCATACCCATGACTTCCATTGGGAGCAGTTCGCCATCCCCGCCGGTATTGCCACCGCCTCAGCCCTCTTTGTCAAGACTCCCAAGCTGGTGCAGGCAAGGGAATGGATGCAGCATCAGCTTGCCAACAAGACCGGGCAGCCCCGTACAAAGGTCGATGACTACATACAGTATGCCCCGATGGTGGCATCCTACGCCATATATTTCTGCGGGGTCAAGGGTGAACATAACCTGCTCGACCGCACCCTCATACTGGCTATGAGTTACGCCACATTCGCGGTGGTGAACCACACGATGAAGTTCGCTTTCAGCGAGAAACGTCCCAACACCGGTGCACTGAACTCCTTCCCCTCCGGCCATACCGGGACGGTGTTTGTCGGTGCGGAATTCCTCCGCCGGGAGTACTGGCACACCAACAAATGGATTGGTGTGGCAGGCTATGCCTGCGCCCTGGCGGTAGCCTACCTGCGCGTCTACAACAATCGCCACTGGG
>URLF01000071.1 GCA_900548705.1 uncultured Porphyromonadaceae bacterium
ACGCCGACAAGAAAGCTGCCGCCGCCAAGGAGCGTCTTGCTGCCGAGCAGGCCAAGAACGCCGCCAAGGCTGAGGAAGTAGCCAAGAAGAAGGCTGAAATCGCTGCCGCCAAGGCCGCTGAGGAGGCTGCCAAGGCTGCTGCTGAGGCTCCCGCAGAGGAAGCTCCCGCTGCCGAAGAGGCTCCCGCCGAATAATCTACTCCGGCTGACAACTTGCTTAACAATTAACATTCCCGGAGGGGCTCTGTCTGAGTGCTTCCGGGTTTGTTTTTTCCTCCTTTTAACAGGTGTTTTTATGGGTAACCCTTTGATTTCTGTCATCATCCCGAATTACAATTACGCCAGATACCTTCCGGAGCGTATAGAATCCGTGTTAGGACAGACATTCCAGGATTTCGAGGTAATCATCCTTGACGATTGTTCGACCGACAATTCAAGGGAGGTGATAGAGAGGTATTCCTCGAATCCAAAAATAGCCAGGATAATATTCAACGAGAAAAATTCCGGTTCCCCATTCGTGCAATGGGACAAGGGGTTGACAGCTGCCCGTGGAAAGTACGCCTGGATTGCCGAGGCTGACGATTTGGCAGAGCCTACATTCCTTGAGCGCCTTGTCAAAGCCATAAATGCTGATTCGGATGTTGTCGTGGCATGTTCGCTCTCCTATATTATAGATGAGAATGGCGTAATCACCGACAAGACCGGATTTGACACATTTGATTCCGCGAGAAGCATAGAAGTTTACAATGGGGTGGATTACATCCGCCACAAGATGTTTGTGGGCAACGGAGTGTATAATGCGTCCATGGCGTTGTTCAGCATTGAGGCTTGGCGCAATATGTCGTCACGTCGTTACCGGAAGATGAGATATTGTGGCGACTGGCTTTTTTGGGTTGAGCTCATGAGGCAGGGGAGCATCGCGGTAGTTAGGGAAAAACTCAATATGTTCAGGAAGCATGGCAGCAGCGTGTCGGATGAGGGGCTTGTCAATGTCAATTCGCTGATTGAGATTCTGACCATTCAGAATTTGCTTCTCGCGATTCCGGCAGTGAATAGCTTTGACCGCCGGTTTATGTTCAAATACAAGTATCTGCGAGACAATGATGGAAAACTGTCTCCCCAGGAGTTAAGGAAAAGCGGCCTTAATCCGTCGTTATATCCGGTTTATTGGACATACAAGCATCTTTTCAGATGGACGCGCCGTCTGAGTAAGGATGACTCAAGTGTAAAACTGGTGGCCAAACAGACAATCAATTATTGATTGAACGCATCTTTTGTCGCTGTTTTCTTATAAAGCTTGGCCAGCAATTTTTTATGCGCATATACTGAAGATAATTTGAAAGGCCTATCGAGAGAGGGGAGAACTGAGACAATTCGTCGAGAAGCTCATCCCTGAATTTAAGCAATCCGCTTTCCTCTTGATTCCCATGAAACAGCCCGGCCAGTCTTTTGAGGGCTAACACCGCCTGTCCTACAGTCTTGCGCAATGTTGTCACACGTTGACGGCGGGAGAAATAGGGGTATTTTCTGATGAATCGTATGCGTTTCAATTCGGCACTGAAATAGTCCCGTATTTTTTCCGGATTCCGTTCCGCATCAGAGGTGTAGCTTGCCGGATGATGGCAATAATGGTACAGCGGCGCGTCGATATGGACGGCCTGTCCGCCATTTCCTACCCATTCAAACATGACCGCGTGGTCTTCAAAACGGACCTTTTCGGGGAATTTGCGTGTGGACAGAAATTTTTTGTCGAAAATACGTATCCAGGGAGCGGAAGAGGAGCTGTCCATCAACACGTCATATGCCGCTTCCGCTTCGTTTTTCAGGATTATCTCACCGGTGTCCGGGAATTGACGCCGGGTAGAGCCGTCGGGGAATTCATTGATGAAATTGCAGGAAACAATCCCGACTCCATATTGCTCTTTGACCTCCATCATGCGCTTATACATATCAGGCTCGACGTAATCGTCAGCGTCGACGAAAGTAACGCTTCCGGCTTTGGCTTCGGCGATTCCGATGTTGCGGGCTTCCGACACACCGATTTTCGGAGACACGATAAGTCTGATTTCCGGGTTTTCCGCCGCGAGTTGCCTGCATATTGACAATGAATTGTCCGTGCTGCCGTTTTCCACCAGCAGGATTTCGATATTGAAAGGAGCGGTCTGGTTCACGACGGACTCCACGCATCGTTGTAATGTGGCTTCGGAATTATGGACGGGGATTATAACTGATAATACCGGGACAGGTTCCATACGGGGCTTATTGTGTATAACGACTGCAAAGTTCTTTTTTTTTTTTTAATTTTGCAAATATATTACGCCATACCGAATCCCCATCCAGTTATGAGAATTTCTATTATTATTCCCATATATAATATTGAGCGATATATCGTAAGGTGTCTTGACTCTGTGGTTTCACAAGGTTGGGAAACTACAGAGTGTGAGTGTATAATTGTGGATGATGCGGGGAAGGACAAAAGTCTGGAAATCGCCGAACGATATGTCAGGGATTATCATGGCCCGGTCTGTTTCAGAATCGAAAGGCATCGTGTTAATACTGGGCTGTCGGCAGCGCGTAACACAGGGCTGGACAATGCCTCGGGTGACTATGTGTTCTTCCTGGACGGAGATGATGAAATTGCGCCCGGAGGGATAAATCGGCTTGTGGCTCTTGCCAAAAAATATCCCGGAGTGGACATCGTGCAGGGCAATATCGAAATTCCGCATGAGAAATATCAGACCCTGGAGCTGTCGCAGTATTGCGATATAGAATATACTGATGACCGGGAATGGTTGAGACGCAATATGTTTCATAATCTTCCGGTGACGGCGTGGAACAAGCTTACCCGGCTTGGTTTTATCAAGGAGAACGGCTTGAGATTCAAAGAGGGGATAATCCACGAAGACAATCACTGGATGTTGCAGATGTATAGGGATATACGCTCGATGGCGTTTTGTTATACACCTACCTACATCTATCATCTCAATAGTGATTCAATCATGGAGAATCGATATAAAGACCGAAGCTACATATCTTTGCTTGAGATATATTCCGAGTTCCTCCCGTCTATAGACAGGCCGGATGAGCAAGGGAAGGCTGTGTCGGAAATGGCGAGGTTGTATATGCATATGGAACGGCTTGAGAATCCTGACAAGTTCAGGAAGCGGTATGTGGAGGTGTTCTCTCAGCTTTTGACTCTCAAAAATCTCAATTGGTATACCCGGCGTGCGTGTCATTACGCTATTGACAGGTCAAAAATGACAAAACGTTGGTCGCGAATTTTTTGCCGTCCGCTTTATCGTTTGCTTAAAGAGTGCGACCGTCTGTGATTGTGTCAACAATCCTTTTTGAAGGCCTTGTGGGTCAGATAATGCCAATACAGGGTCGCTGATCGTTTCAAGCGGATTCCGGTGATGGCGTCGCGTGTGGCGTATATGCGTATGAGCTTCTTAAGCAGGGATTTTGGTGCGGAAGTCCTGATTTTTCGGAACACATACCTATACATCGCTTTGTCTTTGATTTCTTGTAGATTTGAAGGAAAACAATCAACAGCCAAAGGGGGTAGATTCTTCCATTTTGCAAAGAAAACCTCCTCTGAAATCTCAAGCCAGCGTTGATCATATTTCCCGCTTGACAAATGGAGAAGCCGGATGTCGTAGTTGACATAATTAGTGTAATGCCTGGAAATCTCGACAGAGAAATCAATGTCGTAACAATGGAATCCGGTAAGTACCTTCTCGTCGAACGGAAATTTGGCCCATACCTCTCTTCGCACCGCCATAGCCACGCCGTCAAGGGATATCACAGGCATAAAACCTCCGGGATGTCCTGCGGGCAATATGTATGCCTGCGTTTGTCCGTTTTCAATATGGCGGTAATTGCAGCGATGATATTCCTCAGGCACATTCCACCATGCGTAAGGCCCGGGAAGCCAGAGGGTACTGCCCGCAAACCCGATGACACCACATGACTGTTCTTCAAGTTTGGAGGTCAACACGGCTCCCCAGTTCTCGGTCTCAAAGAGGACATCTTCATGGATGAACAGCAAGTAGGGGGCTTCACTCGCTTGGGCTCCCTCGTTGTAGACCTGCGATATCGGGCGGTTATTGTGGCGGTTGTCAATGACATGCACCTCCAGAGGCAATCCGGCAGTCTTTGTGAGGTTGTCGATTGTCTTGGACGCCAGATCGGGGTTTATGCTGCAAATTATAACTGATATAAGGGAACGGGACATACGTAATTTTTTTGCAAAATTACAAATTTTCAGGACAAATATTCCAATGGAGCAATGGGTGGCAGGATTTTTTGGCTGTAAATTCGTCTGACGCGCCATTGATACGGCAAGTACCTGCAATTATTTATCTCGAAAACGAGCAATAATCAAAAAAAAATGTTAACTTTGTCACGATTTTTGCGCCTTAACCCCCTGATATCCCCCTCCCTTGTTGTTTTTGAGGAGAATCGGGAGGCGTCCGGGCGCAGATGTTATTGTTGTTTGGTTGCCACGTTGTTGGTGGCAATTGCTTGATAAACAAAGATATAATAATGATTAACATTACGTTTCCCGATAATTCGGTAAAACAGTACGAAGCTGGGGTTACACCCCTCGAAATTGCTCGTAGCCTTTCGCCGCAGCTCGCGCGCGAAGTGCTGGCCGCATCTGTAAATGATCAGGAATGGGATCTGAGCCGTCCGGTCAATGAAGATGCCACTGTAAAACTCTTCAAATGGGATGATCCTGAAGGCAAGCACGCTTTCTGGCATTCTTCCGCCCACCTCCTCGCCGAAGCGCTCCAGGAACTTTATCCCGGGGTGAAATTCGGTATCGGCCCGGCAATCGAGAATGGCTTCTATTACGACATAGACCCCAACGGTCACAACATCACCGCGGCGGATTTTCCCGCGATTGAGGCCAAGATGCTCGAACTCGCCCGTCGCGACGAACAGATTGTCAGGGCAGACATCTCCAAGGCTGATGCCCTGAAGATGTTCGGCGACCGCAACGAGGAATACAAGTGCGAGCTTATCTCCGAGCTGGAGGATGGTTCCATCACAACCTATACCCAGGGAAGTTTCACCGATCTTTGCCGCGGCCCGCATCTTCCCTCTACCGGCGTCATCAAGGCTTGCAAAGTGATGTCGCTTGCCGGTGCTTACTGGCGTGGCGACGAGAAGCGTAACCAGCTTGTCCGCGTCTATGGCATCACATTCCCCAAGAAGAAGATGCTTGACGAGTATCTCGTTCTCCTGGAGGAGGCCAAGAAGCGCGACCACCGCAAGCTCGGCAAGGAGATGGAGCTGTTTGCATTCTCGACAAATGTCGGCGCGGGTCTTCCTCTCTGGCTTCCCAAGGGAGCGGCGTTGCGTGACCGCCTTGAGCAGTTCCTGCGCAAGATTCAGAAGAAATATGGTTACCTCCAGGTAATCACTCCCCATATCGGTAACAAGCAGCTGTATGTGACCTCCGGCCACTATGCCAAGTATGGCAAGGATTCATTCCAGCCCATCCACACCCCGCAGGAAGGGGAGGAGTACATGCTCAAGCCGATGAACTGCCCTCACCACTGCGAGATTTTCAAGACCTCGCCGCGTTCATACCGTGAGCTGCCCCTCCGACTCGCAGAGTTCGGAACTGTGTACCGTTATGAGCAGACCGGTGAGCTCCACGGCCTTACCCGTGTGCGCGGATTCACCCAGGATGACGCCCATATCTTCTGTGCTCCCGAGCAAATCAAGGATGAGTTCCTCAAAGTGATGGATATCATCCTGTATATCTTCAATGCTCTCAAGTTTGACAACTACGAGGCGCAGATTTCTCTTCGTGATCCCAAGAACAAAGAGAAATATATCGGTTCCGACGAGAACTGGCATCTCGCCGAGCAGGCTATCATCGAGGCCTGTGAGGAGAAGGGCCTCAAGGCCCGCAAGGAACTCGGGGAAGCCGCGTTCTATGGCCCGAAACTCGACTTTATGGTAAAGGATGCCATCGGCCGCCGCTGGCAGCTCGGAACCATCCAGGTTGACTACAACCTGCCGGAGCGTTTCCAGCTTGAATATACCGGCGCGGACAACCAGAAACATCGTCCGGTGATGATTCACCGCGCACCCTTCGGCTCACTTGAGCGTTTCGTGGCAGTGTTGTTGGAGCATACCGCCGGGAAGTTCCCCCTCTGGCTTTCTCCCGAGCAGGCCATCATCCTGCCGATTTCGGAGAAGTTCAACGACTACGCGTATGAGGTGGCCCGTCAGCTCAACGAACTTGATGTCCGCGTGACCGTGGATGACCGCAATGAGAAAATCGGTCGCAAGATTCGTGACAATGAGCTTAAGCGTATTCCTTATATGCTTGTTGTCGGAGAGAAAGAGGCTGAAAACGGCGAAGTGGCCGTCCGCAAGCAGGGTGAGGGTGACAAGGGGACAATGAAGGTCGCCGAGTTTGCCGAAGAAATCAACCGTCTTGTGAAGGAACTCCAGTAATCCGTAGGTCAAGCGAACAGAATCCGAGTAACGGATGTTCACCTAAGAAAGAATTACCAACCAATACTGAATGGATAAGAAACCCAGTAACTCCGGAGGATCACGTCCCTCCAACTTCGGAAGCCCGAGCCATAGCGGCGGCGCTTCAAGACAGGCCGGAAGCGGCCAGCACTCCTCATCTTCCCAGGGTGGCTACGGCCAGCGCAGTCAGGGCGCACCTCGTCCTGCAGGCGCTTCCACACCTCGTCCTGCCGGTTCCGGCACCGGACGTCCGGGAGGATTTTCAGGCCCCCGCCCCGGCGCACCGCGTCCGGGAGGTTTCGGTGGTCCCCGCCCCGGAGGTTTCGGCGGTCCTCGTCCTGCAGGAGTGCGCCCTCCGTTAACCGGCCCGCGTCCTCCCCGGAAAGAGGAACCGTACAATATCAATGAACGCATCCACGCCAAGGAAGTGCGCCTTGTCGGCGACAACGTTGAAAATGGCGTGGTGTCTCTCCAGCAGGCCCTGAAGCTTGCCGACGAGATGGAGCTTGACTTGGTGGAAATCTCTCCCACCGCCCAGCCCCCTGTCTGCAAGATTCTCGACTATTCCAAGTTCCTCTACCAGCAGAAGAAGCGCCAGAAGGAGCAGAAGGCCAAGGCCACGAAGGTTGTTGTCAAGGAGATCCGTTTCGGTCCACAGACTGATGACCATGACTACAACTTCAAGCTCAAGCATGCCCAGAGCTTCCTCCAGGAGGGTTCGAAGGTCAAGGCTTATGTGTTCTTCAAAGGCCGCTCGATTCTTTTCAAGGAGCAGGGAGAGGTATTGTTGCTCCGCTTTGCCAACGACCTTGAGGAGCTTGGCAAGGTAGAACAGATGCCGGTGCTGGAAGGAAAGCGTATGACAATTATGCTTTCCCCGAAGAAAAAAGCTTGAAAAAACGTCCCGTAAGGCAATAATAAGCCTGATGTGACGTTGTATATGATGGTGTCTATGACACCAAACTAATCAAATCATAATTTAACAAAAATGCCAAAGATTAAGACTAATTCCGGTGCCAAAAAGAGGTTCGCCCTTACCGGAACAGGAAAGATCAAGAGAAAACATGCTTACAAGAGTCACATTCTGACGAAGAAGACCAAGAAGCAGAAGAGAAACCTCACCCACTTCGGCACAGTCAACAAGGTGGACGAAGCCAACGTAAAGGCATTACTTGGCCTGAAGTAATCAGCGTCATATCCTGACGTTAGATTCTTCAACCCGAAGAACCTGAAGGTTTACCCCCGCAACAATCCCCGACTTTCCGCGCTGCTCTTGACGCCGGATGTTAGGGCGAAGGCAACCGGACCGGCCTGAGCAATCCCAAGTGGTCCGAAATCTACTAACCGGATGTCATGCCGCAAGAGCAACGCCGCCATATGTCGTTGCCGCTGACATTCAAAACTTGTCAAAACAATGCCAAGATCAGTCAACCACGTTGCATCACGCGCACGTCGTAAGAAAATCCTCAAATTAACCCGCGGTTACTTTGGTTGCCGCCGTAACGTATGGACCGTAGCCAAGAACAGCTGGGAAAAAGGTCTTACCTACGCTTACCGCGACCGCAAGAACAAGAAGCGTAACTTCCGTTCGCTCTGGATTCAGCGTATCAACGCAGCCGCCCGTATGGAGGGTCTTTCCTACTCTCAGCTTATGGGTCTTATCCACAAGGCCGGCATCGAGATCAACCGTAAGGTGCTCGCCGACCTGGCCCTCAACAACCCCGCCGCATTCAAGGCCGTTGTTGACAAGGTGAAGGCTTAAGCCAAAGCTTGAAAGCAATAATCACCGGCGATGATGCCGGAACGACGGAATGCCGCAATCGCGGCATTCCGTTTGTTTTACATCCCGTTGTTTTATTTTGTCATCCTATTTGTTTAATGAGGTGTAGGGGGGATGGGGATTTCTCAAGTATGATGAACAACGAGAGGGCGGATTAGATGACGGCAAGTCCTCCTTGAGAGGTCTCTTTGTATAGGGAGGGAAGGTCATGGCCGGTCTGCTTCATAACCTCGACGATACGGTCGAAATCCACGCGGTGATGGCCGTCGGAGAAGGCGGCATACAAGTTCGCGTCCAATGCACGGGCTGCGGCGTAAGCGTTACGCTCGATACAGGGAATCTGTACCAGACCGCATACCGGGTCGCATGTAAGGCCAAGATGGTGTTCAAGACCCATTTCCGCAGAGTATTCTATCTGAGCCGGTGTGCCGCCGAACAGCTGGGAGGCCGCTGCAGCAGCCATCGCGCATGCAACTCCGACTTCCCCCTGACAACCGACTTCGGCTCCTGAAACTGAAGCGTTGAATTTGACGACATTGCCGAACAGGCCGGCTGTGGCAAGGGCCCGGAGGATTCGGTCTTCCGAGAACCCTTTTGAGGTGTGCAGATGGTATAACACGGCGGGGACGATGCCGCAAGACCCGCAGGTCGGGGCGGTGACGATTTCCCCTCCGGCGGCATTCTCCTCACTGACAGCCAACGCGTAGGCATAGACCAAACCACGGCTCTTAAGGGAGGAGCTGTAGCCTGCGGCATGGACATGGTAGCTCACGGCCTTGCGTCGTACTCCGAGACCGCCCGGAAGCACACCCTCCGCCTCGATGCCACGTTCCACCGCGGCTTTCATCACATGCCACACTTTTCGCAGATATTCCCATATTTCGGGCCCTTCGGTCTGACCGACATATTCCCAGTAGCTCAGGCCTGTACGCTCACACCATTCCAGGATGTCCTTGATTTTGGTCATGGAATATATCGAATCGGCAGGCTGTCGGCTTTCCCCTTCACGGACGATGTCACCTCCACCGATGGAGTAGTAGGTCTGGGCGGCAATGGATTTACCATCCGTATTGAATGCCTCGAAACGGATTCCGTTGGTGTGGAAAGGCAATACGGTTTCAGGTTTCCAGATGATTGCGGCCGGCGCTACCGGGGTGATGATTTCAAGGACGGCTTTGTCGGTGAGGTGACCTTTGCCTGTGGCGGCCAATGAGCCGTACAAGGTCACTTCGATTCGTTCTGCACCCTCAGGCATCTCTTCAAGAAACATCTGGGCGGCTTTTCTCGGCCCCATTGTATGGGAGCTGGAGGGGCCATTGCCTATCTTGTAAAGTTGGCGTAGTGATTCCATAGAATTTGATTTTTAGTATTGGCAGGTCGGGAAGGTCACTCCTCTTTGTGACCCTCGGAAATGATGTAGTGCTTTACCTTCTGGAAAAGGCGGGTGGCGAAGACGAAATCATTGAGGGCCTCATTTGTGGTCGTGAAGATGCGTTCTTTGTCACCGACCCATTCACGATAACCCTTGTTGATGAAAATGATGTTCTCACCGATTCCCAGCACGGAGTTCATATCGTGGGTGTTGATGATGGTGGTGATACCGTATTCATGGGTGATATCGTGGAGAAGCTCATCGATAAGAATCGAGGTTCTCGGGTCAAGACCGGAGTTGGGCTCGTCGCAGAAGAGGTATTTAGGGTTCAGGGCTATCGCGCGGGCAATCGCCACGCGTTTCTGCATACCTCCGGAGATTTCGGAGGGATATTTCTTCTCGGCTCCTTGAAGATTGACACGCTCAAGACAGAAACGTGCGCGGTCAAGCATTTCCCCCCGGGTCATCGATGTGAACATCGTCAGCGGGAACATGACATTGCCAAGCACGGTCTCGGAGTCAAACAGCGCAGACCCCTGGAAAAGCATTCCGATTTCCTTGCGCAGGTCTTTGACCTGACGCTGATTCATTTTGAGGAAGTCACGGCCATCGTAAAGGATTTCTCCCTCCTCGGGTGTGACCAGACCGACAATAGACTTCATCAGCACTGTCTTGCCCGAGCCGCTCTGCCCGATAATCAGGTTTGTCTTACCGGTATAGAACTTGGCGGAGACATCGTGAAGGATGGTCTTCCCGTCAAATGATTTCGTAAGGTTCTTGACTTCAATCATTGCAACAGCACTTTTGTCAGTATGACATCGAAAAGGAGAATCAGGATGGAGGAGGAGACAACCGCGTTGGTCGACGCCTTGCCGACCTGGAGTGCGCCCCCTTTCACATAGTATCCGAAGAACGCGGCCACGGAGGCTATGATATATGCGAACACAAGGCTCTTGATGAGTCCGTACCAGACATACCATTCGTTGAAAAACGCCTGGATTCCGTAGGTGTAACGGGCTGTTGAAATCAAGTCGGTGAAGATGGTGACAAGATAACCGCCGAGGATTGAAGTGCCGATACAGAAAACGCTCAATACAGGCATAAATCCGACGAATGCCACGATTTTGGGAAGCACAAGATAGTTTATCGAATTGACACCCATGATTTCCAACGCGTCTATCTGCTCGGTCACTCTCATTGTCCCGATTTCAGAGGCGATGTTGGAGCCGACCTTTCCGGCGAGAATCAGGCATAAAATCGAGTTGGAGAATTCGAGAAGCACGATGTCGCGGGTTGCCAGTCCGACCGAGTATGCCGGCATCAGCGGGTTGGAGGTGTTGAGTTTCATCTGTATGGTACATACCGCACCGATAAAGACTGAAATCACTATCACCAAGGGAATGGAGTCAACACCGAGTTTGGTCACTTCCTGCAGGGTACGCCTGGAAAAGACTTTCCATTTGTCAGGTATTGAGAAAGCCTTGGCAATGAAGAGGCAGTATTTGCCAAATTGGCTCAGGGATGTCGTGATTATCATAATCAGTTGGATATAAGTCTGTTGATATAGCTTATAAACGTTCCGGAGATTGAATCCGAATATGTTTTCCTACCACAAAGGTAAGAATTTTTCCACAAAAATGCCATTCGGCTATTAATATACCGTGAAATTTTCGTAATTTCGCCCTCAAAATAATCCTTTTATCCCAGAAGAACAATGCTTATCATCGGTATCGCCGGGGGCACCGGCTCAGGCAAAACGACTGTGGTCAACAAGATACTCTCGAGCTTCCCTGCCGGAGAGGTTGCCGTCATACCGCAGGATTCTTATTACAAGGATTCCTCGCATATCCCCCCCGAGGAGCGCAGCAAGATAAACTTCGACGAGCCGAACGCCATCGAGTGGAGTCTTCTGGTGGAGCATCTCCGGCAATTGAAGGCCGGCAAAGCTGTGGATATGCCGACATACAGTTACCTGACCTGCACCCGTCAGGAGGAGACTGTGAGAGTGGAGCCTCGCGATGTCGTGATTGTCGAGGGCATCCTGGTGCTGACCGATCCGGTGCTGCGTCAGATGATGGATGTCAAATGTTTCGTAGACGCAGACGCTGATGACCGTCTCATAAGGGTTATCGCCCGCGACTGCATAGAGCGTGGACGTACACCCCAGATGGTGATAGACCGGTATGAGGATGTCTTGAAACCGATGCATTGCCAGTATATCGAGCCTTGCAAGCGTTTCGCCGACCTTATCATCCCCCAGGGAGGCACAAACTCTGTCGCCATCGGATTGCTCACGGATTATATCGACGGTCGTCTTAAAAAAGCAGCCAGCAAGTAACAGACGTGGAGATGCAGGAAGAGAAGGATGAAAAGATGGTGCTTCGCACCGAGAACCTTGTCAAGAAATATGGTAGCCGTACCGTGGCCAACCATGTGTCGATAGATGTCACTCAGGGTGAGATCGTGGGACTGCTCGGTCCTAATGGAGCCGGGAAGACCACCACGTTCTATATGACCACCGGCCTTATCACCCCGAACGAGGGGAAAATATTTCTCAATGACAAGGATATCACCAAATTTCCTGTGTATCGTCGTGCCCAGAACGGCATCGGTTATCTTGCCCAGGAAGCTTCGGTCTTCCGCAAGCTGTCGGTTGAGAACAATATCAAGTCAATCCTTGAGATGACAAAGTTGTCTAAAGAGGAGCAACGCGACAAGCTTGAAAGCCTCATATCGGAATTCAGGTTGCAGAAGGTGAGGAAGAATCTCGGCGACCAGTTGTCGGGAGGGGAGCGCCGCCGTACAGAGATTGCCCGATGCCTGGCAATCAACCCTAAATTCATAATGCTTGACGAGCCATTCGCCGGTGTAGACCCCATCGCAGTGGAAGATATCCAGGAAGTGGTCTATCGTCTAAAGGAGAAGAATATCGGCATTCTGATTACAGACCACAACGCTCAGGAGACATTGCGTATCACAGACCGTGCTTATCTTCTCTTTGAGGGTAAAATCCTGTTTCAGGGGACATCGGAAGAGCTG
>URLF01000072.1 GCA_900548705.1 uncultured Porphyromonadaceae bacterium
TCAGAAATATTTCGAAAATGACGCCGTGAGATATGTCACCGTCTCCGAGCAGTCAAAATCCTCAATTCAACTGTTTTTCCCCCGACAGCGGAAGAGCCATATAAATGTGTATTACAGTCCTTGTACCGCCACAGTGGAGCCGGTTCCGGAAATCAGAAAAGACAAATATTTCCTACTTGTCAGCGGTAACCGTTGGGAAAAGAACAATCTCCGTGCCATAATCGCACTCGACCGTCTTTACTCTGACGGGGTAATCTCCGACACCAAAACTGTCGTGACCGGTGTCAAGAATCCATCCGCATTCCGTTACAGATTCCGTAATCCCGATAAATTTGAATTCCCGGGATATGTTGACGACCATCAGCTGGCGGCATTGTATCGCGACGCGTTCTGTTTCATATATCCGACCCTCAACGAAGGATTCGGTTACCCGCCATTGGAGGCGATGAGATTCGGAGTACCGGTTCTCGCGTCCCCGGTCACTTCTGTGGCCGAAATCTGCGGGGATGGGGCATTGTATTTCAACCCATATGACATTGAGGAAATGCAGATGAGGATTCTCCGCGTGCTGAATCCGGAATACCACAAAGAGCTGGCAGAATTGGGGCAGAAACGTTTCGGTATCGTGAAAGCCCGTCAGGAAGCGGATCTCGACTTGTTGATCGATTACATTTATAATTCCTGATACAAATAACTGAACGAACGGTGCCTTCCGAAACTGTCGAAAGGCATATCGCAACCGGTGGTTGCCGTAGAGGAAAACCTTGTAAGGTATTCCAAAACGGCAACCACCGGTTACTTTAACAGGGATTATGCAGGCAATGATTGCCCTTTCAGTATGACTCGGGTAATCAAAGGCTCGGTATATGCGTATTGAAGATATGCAAGAGAGGGGAGTGGTGTGGTCATAAACACTGATGCGTAGCTACCCGGAAAGATTGACCCGATATCCCGGCAACCAAGAGCCGCGGCCCCATTGACGGTAACGGCATTCAACGACTCCTCAGGTGTCAACTTCATTTTTATGCATCCGAGCGACGCGACGAACCGCATCGAACCGGATGGGGAGCTGCCAGGATTATAATCCGAGGCCAGCGCGAGAGGCAGACCCGCGTCAATCACTTCACGGGCTTTGCCATAGGGTATTCCCAAGAAGAATGACGCGCCGGGCAACATAGTCGGCATTGTAGATGATTCGGCAAGTGCCTGGATTTCAACATCAGTTATACGTTCCAGATGGTCGACAGACAATGCGCCATACTTGACTCCTACCTGCACACCACCTGACACAGCAAGTTCATTGGCATGTATCTTCCCACGGATTCCGAATTTTGCAGCTTCGCTGAGAATCCGGGCCGTGTCATCGACTGTGAAGAAACCCTCGTCGCAGAAGACATCCACATAGTCTGCCAATCCTTCGGCGGCAACCGCCGGGAGAAGCTCATCCACAAGCATATCGACATACTTATCCTGTCGGCCCGTATATGCACGTCCCACGGCATGGGCACCAAGGAATGTGGATTTGATTTCGACCATAGGATATGATTCCCGCAACCGCTTTATGACACGGAGCATTTTCAATTCTCCATCAAGGGTCAGACCATATCCGCTCTTGATTTCAATAGCCCCAGTCCCGGTGGCGGCACATTGTCTCAAGCGACGCGAGGCGGCATTAAACAAATCATCCTCGGAGGTATTGTTGAGCAGGTCGGCGGAATTCAGTATCCCGCCTCCGCGCCGGGCAATCTCCTCATATGACAGTCCCGCGATTTTATCTCTGAACTCACCTTCTCGGCTTCCGGCGTAGACAAGGTGGGTATGGGAATCGCAGAAACAGGGGAAAAGCCATCCATGACAGGCATCCACGACTTGCGAGAAACCATCTCCATCGGGGATTTCTCCCATCGGCCCGAAATTCTCTATACGTTCACCTTTGATGGCGACCCATGCGTCAGCCAACATCGGTACCCGGTTCATCTCAGACCCGCGAAGGACGCCGGGGGCACTTGGATAGCACCCCACGAGCATTCCAATGTTTTTTATCAGCAAACGATTATTCGCATCCATCACCATCAATTATGACGAATGAACTCCACTGACGCCTCAATCCAGGGGTGCATCACGCAGTCATTCTCGATAAACGGCACAACCTCCCTGTATTCCTTATGCCATTTGGCCAACACGGGGGACGCATCCGACGCTCCTCGGAAATCAAGAGCCTGGGCGGCATTGAACAGTTCTATCGCGAGGACACGCTCTGTGTTGTCAACCACGCGCAACAATTTAGTGGCAGCGTTCGCCCCCATCGAGACATGGTCTTCCTGTCCCTGGGATGAGGGGATTGAGTCGACACTATTGGGCCAGCAAAGCCCTTTTGACTGGCTCACAATCGAAGCGGCGGCATACTGAGGAATCATAAAGCCGCTGTTCAGCCCGGGCTTGGCGACCAGGAAAGAGGGCAAGCCCCTTACACCGGAAATCAGCCGGTATATTCGACGTTCGGAAATGTTTGAGATTTCCGCCATTGCCACTGCAAGGAAATCCATAGGCAACGCAATCGGTTCACCGTGGAAATTTCCGGCGGAGACTATCAGGTCTTCATCCGGGAAGATGGTGGGATTGTCGGTGGGGGCGTTAATCTCTTCCTGGAGTCTGTCCCATACGAAATGGAAGGTGTCCTTGGCCGCGCCATGCACCTGAGGAATGCATCTGAATGAATACGGGTCCTGGACATGTGCCTTTTTGCGTGAGGCGATGCGGCTGTCTTTCAACAGTTCGCGGAACACCTCAGCCGTCTCTATCTGGCCAGCATGGTTACGGACCTCATTCACCTCCTTGCCGAACGGTTCAGGGCGACCATCAAATGCCTCCAGCGACATAGCACCGATTTTATCGGCAAGACGCAACAGGCGCGAGCATTTAAGGAGCGCGTAAACTCCGTGGGCGCTCATAAACTGGGTGCCGTTGAGCAAAGCCAGCCCCTCTTTTGACTGGAGCGTCAGCGGTTTCCATCCCATCATCGCAAGCACTTCGGAAGCGTCGCGTTTCTCCCCTTTGTATCTGACTTGTCCCAGTCCCAGGAGGGGAAGAGAAAGATGGGCAAGGGGCGCCAAATCGCCCGACGCGCCCAGAGATCCCTGGGAATACACCACCGGCAAGATGTCCTCATTATAGAATTCAAGAAGCCGCTTGACTGTGGCGAGCTGCACTCCGGAGTTGCCATAGCTCAATGATTGAGCCTTCAGCAGGAGCATAAGCCTGACAACATCGTCACAAACCTCTTCGCCTACTCCGCAGGAATGGCTCATGACAAGATTTTTCTGCAACTGGGAAAGCTGGTCGGAATCAATGGAGATATTGCATAATGAACCGAACCCGGTGGTAATCCCGTAAATCGGGTCCTTGGCGGTCTCCATTTTTTTGTCCAGGAAGTCACGGCATTTAGACACGCGTCTTTCCGCCTCCTCGCTCAACGCGAGCTTCATTTTTTTGTCAAGTATTTCGCCGACACGTTCTATTGTCAGCAACTCAGGGGATATGTAATGACAGGAATGATGATGATCGTCCATATCTGTGTTCTTTCGATTAGTGTTTGTCAGAATTCATTGGCAAGCGCGGCGGCAATCACTTCGTCGTCGGCTATATTGGGGATAGTGACCTGCAGACCGGGGGTACGCTTCATCTCGCGTCGGATTGCATCCATAGCGCCGGGATTGCGTCCCCAGGAGCGGCGTGCGATTCCATTGTTGACGTCCCAAAGCAACATATTGCGGATGCGGCGGTCAGCCTCTTCGGAACCATCAATCACCATACCGAAACCACCATTGATGACTTCGCCCCAGCCTACGCCGCCGCCATTATGAAGCGAAACCCAAGTGGCTCCACGGAAGGAATCGCCAATCACATTCTGCACAGCCATGTCAGCTGTGTATTGCGACCCGTCGGTGATGTTGGAGGTCTCGCGATAAGGTGAATCGGTTCCCGACACATCATGATGGTCACGTCCGAGGACAATCGGTGCGGAAATCTCACCATTACGAATAGCCTCATTGAACGCCAATGCTATGCGTGTGCGTCCTTCGGAATCGGCATATAGGATTCGAGCCTGCGACCCTACCACAAGATGGTTTTCGGCAGCCTCCTTTATCCAATGGAGATTGTCGGCAAGCTGGCCGCGAATATCTTCCGGGGCATCGGCAAGCATATCCTCAAGAACACGCGCCGCAATCTTGTCGGTCTTGGCCAGATCGGCAGGATCACACGAAGTGCATACCCATCGGAACGGCCCGAATCCATAGTCAAAGAATTTCGGACCCATGATATCCTGGACATACGACGGATAACGGAACGCGCCATCCGCGCCGACCACATCAGCTCCCGCGCGGGAGGATTCCAGTAAAAACGCATTACCGTAATCGAAGAAATACATCCCCTTCGCGGCGAGCTTATTGATAGCCGTCACCTGGCGACGCAATGATTCCTGAACCGCCTCGCGGAATTTTTCAGGTTCCTCGGCCATCATCCGGCGGGACTCCTCATAGGTGTAACCGACCGGATAATATCCTCCAGCCCAAGGGTTATGGAGAGATGTCTGATCTGAACCCAGATTCACAGTGACGCCCTCTTCGGCAAGTCGCTCCCAAAGGTCAACGACATTCCCCTGATAAGCCAGTGAGACAACCTCTTTGTCTGCGACAGCCTGACGGATTCTCGGAATCAATTCGTCAAGGGAGGTATGAACCTCATCAACCCATCCCTGGCGGAAACGTTTCTCCACGGCTGAGGGATTGATTTCAGCTGTCACACTCACCACGCCGGAGATATTTCCAGCCTTGGGCTGAGCGCCAGACATACCGCCAAGTCCGGCGGTGACAAATAGCATGCCTCTCAGGGAATCCTCTCCTGCGGGGAGATGGGCACGTCCGGCATTAAGGACTGTGATGGTTGTGCCATGCACGATACCCTGCGGTCCTATATACATATATGAGCCCGCAGTCATCTGTCCATACTGCGAGACTCCGAGGGCGTTGAAACGCTCCCAATCATCAGGCTTGGAATAGTTGGGGATGACCATACCATTGGTCACCACCACTCGCGGAGCATCAGGGTGAGACGGGAACAGCCCAAGAGGATGACCGGAATACATGACCAGCGTCTGATTGTCGGTCATCTCACTGAGATATTTCATCACCAGACGGTATTGGGCCCAATTCTGAAACACCGCACCATTGCCCCCATAGGTAATCAGTTCGTGGGGATGCTGCGCGACCGCCGGATCCAGATTGTTCTGAATCATCATCATGATTGCGGCTGCCTGACGCGAACGGGCCGGATACTCGTCGATATGCCGGGCCTTCATCTCGTAATGAGGGCGAAGGCGGTACATATATATACGGCCATAGTCTGCCAGTTCACGGGCGAACTCCGGAGCGAGTTCGGCATGGGTCTCCGGCGGGAAATAACGGAGGGCATTACGCAAGGCGAGCTCCTTCTCCGCCGGTGTCAGGATGTCTTTGCGCCGCGGCGCATGGTTGACATCCGGATCATAAGGACGAGGAGAGGGGAGAGGCGCAGGAATACCCGCCTGGATATCTTTTTTGAATTCTTCTGAGGTCATTTCTTTAGAATATTGAGGAGGTCATTCAATGACGGCATTAACGATATTGAGGATTCCTTGTTCGCGGGAAGAGGCATACGCGGCAATCTCCTCCGCGTCGTCAATCAACTGTTGGGCGACAGTACGGTCTTTGATTCCGGCAGCATTGATTTTCACATTAAGCTGTGCGCCGAGTATCGCCGACCTGACGGCAAGTGCGCCGACACCGACATCGCTCACCGAATTGGGATTGCCTTCGCGGGCCATAGCCTCCAGAAGGTCAAACGCCTCAAAAGCAGTCTTCATAGTCTGCAAAGGAATTTCCGCAGCATGTATTGTGGCAGCCTCAAGCGCAGCCGCCCTGGCCTCTTTTTCTTCAGAGGTGGCTTTGGGCATAGCGAAGACAGCCATTATCCGGTTGAACGCCTCAGTATCCTCATCGACAAGGCGCATTAGGCGTCCCAAAATGTCGCGTCCTTTCTCGGCGTAATCGGAAAACATCTCCCACTGGTCGTCCCATCCCGGTTTATGAGCGGAAAGGTTGGCGACCATCGTACCCAGCGCAGCTCCGAGGGCACCCATATATGCGGATATGGACCCTCCGCCTGGCGCTGGAGATTCGGAGGCGGTCTCATCCGCGAAGTCGCTGCAGGTCATATCTACCAGCTTATTTCCCTTGACTTCATCAGATGCCACCATATCCTCGACGATTTTTTCCGACGGGATGAATGGCTTGAGTTCATCAAGCCCCATCGACTTGACGGCAATCTTTATTATTTCCTTTTCGGGGATGCCAAGCGAACGCTGCTGCAAGCGCAGGTAGTGCTTGCCGGCTTCGATAATCGCTCTTTTTGGCACCAATCCGACAATCTCCGTGCCGGTCACCCTGACACCTCTCTCACGGGCAGCCCGAGACACTTCATCGAATGCCTTGTGGAGAGGAGTAAGCTTGGAGTCCGTGATATTCATCGACACTTGGGCGATTCCATATTCGTCGATATACCATCCGATGGCCTTGGTTCCTTTCAGGGTTCCGGGAATCATAATCGGATTCCCATCCGCGTCTTTCAGTGGCTTCCCGGTAAGTTTACCTCCCTCACGTTTGGGACGGCCCTTCTCGCGGACATCGAATGCGATGGCGTTCGCACGACGTGTTGAAGTGGTGTTAAGATTGAAGTTCACCGCAATCAGGAAATCACGGGCACCAATGGCCGTCGCGCCGGTGCGAGCAACATTTTCATCCATCTGACGGTCACCGAAATCAGCACCATCCTCTGTACCAAGGCGTGAAGCCAGACCTTCATATTCCCCTTTACGGCAGACAGCAAGATTTTTACGCTCGGGCTTGAAAGCAGCAGCCTCGTAGGCATACACAGGGATGCCTAACTCTTCAGCCACGCGGCGGCCAAGCTCACGCGACAACTCGGCACATTCCTCAAGCGTGATGCCTGAGACCGGTACCAGGGGACAAACATCCGTGGCTCCCATACGGGGGTGCGCGCCATGGTGTTTTGACATGTCTATAAGTTCGGCAGCTTTAGCGATTCCTCTGAATGCGGCTTCGACAACCGCCTCAGGCTCTCCGACAAAGGTGACGACAGTGCGGTTGGTGGCTTCTCCGGGATCGACATCAAGGAGTTTCACATTCTCGGCTTTGCCGTCCTGGGTAATCGCGGAAGTAATCGCGTTGATGACCTGTTGGTCACGTCCCTCGCTGAAATTCGGGACACATTCTATGATTCGTTTTTCCATGGGAAGATACGGATTGTTGTGCCACAAAAAGTTGGTGGATTAACACCGCAAATATAACGATAAATTTGTAATTTCCGGTATAACCGCTTCAAAAAAGACATAAAAAATAGGGAGAAACGACATCGCGTCGCACTCCCTAAAGAAAGATGTCTATATCACTATCTTTTATGAGTTGCTGTAATAAGCAAAGTAAATTGAGTTGAATTTGGTCAAGAGGGTCTCTCAGACTATCATCTGTAATCCTTGAGCATCTTCTGGAGACGCTGGCGGGCGAAGAAGATGCGACTCTTCACTGTGCCGAGGGGCAGATTCATCTTCTCCGCAATTTCGTTGTATTTGTAACCGGCCACATGCATAGTGAAGGGAATCCGGTAATCATCCGAGAATGAATTGATGGCGGCAGAGATTTCCCCGGCGGCCACAGTCCCTTCGGGAGTGTCAAGTCCCGACTCCTGAGGCAGGTTGAGATGATAGAGGTCCTCAGTCTGGTCAATCACTGTCGCAGAACGGACAACCTTGCGGTAGTTGTTGATAAAGATGTTACGCATAATCGTGAACACCCATCCTTTGAAGTTCACGTTCTCGACATATTTGTCCTCATTGTCGAGTGCTTTGAGCGTGGTGTCTTGTAGGAGATCATAAGCATCATCCCTATTAGACGTAAGCAAGTAGGCGAAATTCAGGAGATTATCCTGAAGATCAAGAAGCTTGGTCTGAAAATTTTTAGAACTCATAATGAAAATAGTTTGATGTTTTACAATTGATATAGCTTTGTAACAGTCTTGTAACTACGACGCAAAATTACTACAATATTTTGAAATGCCAAATTATTTTGGCATTTTTTTCATTAAAATTTCCAAATATTTTCAATAGCGATGCAACATTATGATTTTTAGCAAGTTGCAATAATGACCAAATTTACATTTTTATTACAATACGCACACAATTTCACACAACATCCCTCCGATTATGGCTGATTGCCCTTTTCTTTCAGGGGCAAATTGATAAGAATTTATCCCTTTAAGCCACTTTTATAAGCCAACCATACTCAATGGCCAATTTCTGCCAAATATGAGGCCAACTCTTCACCCAGATACCTGCGGAAATAACGTGAACCGGCCTTGGAATCCGCCAACAACGAGCCAAGACGCGTCAAAGTTTTGTCTGCCACATAATTGGCATTCGCCACATCTACAAGCCCCTTCATAATGGAAACGACACCACGCATAAGCGTGTCTGGAAAATGCAGATGACTCTCGGCAGCCAAAGCGTAGCTGATAGTGTAAAACATCAACTCGATTTCAGACTCAAATCCGGGCTGAAAGGAGGCAAATCCCTTGATCTGTTTCTTTATGAATGAAATCCGGGCCTTACAATATCCACCCCGCTTAGTGCGGTTAAGTTCCTTGGAAACAGCCAGTTCATATTTGTCAAGAAGCTTACCCACGTCGGGGTTAAGGAAGAATTCGAAATACTCTTTTGCATCCTTACGGGCAGCATATACCTCAAGAATCAACTCTATGAGCTGTTCCTTGTCCATATTGACAAGCTCCCGCTTCAGTGTGGTCTTGGACATATAAAAGAGCCGATTATCAGAAGTCTACAGTAAGTCGCACATTAAACTGGCGGCGGGTAAGATAATTGGGGACCGCATACTGGATATTGTTAACATCCGTCACCCAATAATAGCTTGAGACATTCGAGATGTCGAGGAGGTTGAACACATCCACCCCGAGCCACACACTCTTCAGCCATTTGTGCAACCCGGAAGGGGTGTCATCCTCTTTAAGAGGGGAGAGGAGGGCGTAATTAAGCCCGACATCAAGTCTCTTATAAGCCGGAGCGCGGAAATACCCTTTATCGCGGGTAGAATGAGGCGCGGTGGTAGGCAAGCCGTCAGAGAAGATTCCCCTGAGTGAGAATTTCAATTTGGGAAATTTCGGGAAATAGTCGGTGAAATACAGCGCGAATGAGTAACGCTGATCGGTCGGACGCGGCACGGTCACACCATTGAGGTTCTCGGCCGTTTTCATCAGCGAGAAACTTATCCAGGAATCAGTGCCGGGCACAAACTGTCCGAACAGTTTGAAATCCACCCCCATCGTGTAGCCGTCAGTGAGATTGACACCCTCATAAACGATTTTCAGGTTGTCCACCTCATAGGGGATGAGCTTGTTGAGCTTTTTGTAATACGCTTCGCCTGACAGCTTGAATGGACGCCCCATAGCGCGGAAAGTGTAATCACCACCCAAGATGAAATGCAGACTCTGTTGAGATTTTATCTCATTGTTGAGTGAGATGACAGTGTTGCCATACTCATCCTCCTGGGGGCGGCGAAACTCCTTATAGAAAGGCTGCTGATAATAAAGCCCGGTGGCAAAACGGAATGTCAGCGAATTGTTTCGCTCCGGAATAAAGGCCACATTCAGGCGTGGGGAAACAAGGAATTCCTTGTTAAAGTCCCAATATGAGAAACGGATACCGCCGTTGAGGGCGAAGTAACCCGCCGAACTGTTGAGCCGGTAGGAATCGGCCACATAGAAAGCCATACGATTAGTGGAGACATCATGGTTGGATGTCAGGTTGTATATCATACGGATGTTCTGGCCGTCAGTCGGTAGGGTATAACCGGCGGAGTCGCGCAGCTCCCATTCACGGGTGCGTTCCATAATTGTCTGATGATTGAAATTCACCCCATATGAAAGATTGTGATTGTTGATGGAAGTATGGCCGCTAAGTCCAAGACCGAACACAGAAATCTTCAAACGGTTACGCGCATGCTCATGATAACGACCCACACCAAGTTCCCCTCCAATGGCATTGTCAGGATTGCCTTCCCCGGTCGTTCCTGCCCGATCAAGCCAATATTCACCGGAGATATCATACGCCACAAGTTCGTTGGTAAGATAGCCCGATGCCAGCAGATTGAAAGAGGTGGAGCGCGAAGGCTGATACTGCAAATTCAATGCCCCGAAATAGGTTTCGAAACGGTCTTTCTCACCGCCATCGAAGTAAACCTTGAAAGACTTGGCGTCAGTGGAAGTGCCGAAGTTAGTCTCACGGCTGACAGGGACGAATTTGTAATTGTTTACCGCGATATTCCCAAGAAAGGAGACTTTCCATTTCTTGTTCAGTTTCAAGACCATATTGGTCTGATAGTCGAAGAAATTAGGATCATATTCCCCTTTGGATTCAAGGGAGCTGAGCAAAGAGGCGTTCCTCTTGTAGCGTATACCGTGAAGCTGTGAGAACTTCCCTTTGCTCTGGCCGATGGTGAGCGAACCGCCCATCAGGGACAATGACAAAGAGCCCTCGAATGCCTCAGGCTCACGATAGGTGATATCAAGAGCCGATGACATCTTATCGCCATATTCAACCCCGAAACCTCCGGTCGAGAACCCGATGGCCCCGACCATGTCAGGATTGATTACGGAAAGTCCCTCCTGCTGACCCGAAGAGACAAGCTGTGGACGATAAACTTCGACCCCGTTGATATACACGGAGTTTTCATCATAAGTACCACCTCGCACAGAATATTGGCTTGACATCTCATTCGACGAGTTGACCCCGGCGATTGTTGTCAGCATGGATTCAACCGAGCCACCGGTTGCATCTGCCGCGAATTTATATGAATCCTTGTCGATTGTCTGCATCTGGCCGGTCTGCTTCCGGAAATCGGTTACCTCAATCTCGGTCAAAGCGTGGTCTTTGGTCTTCATCCTGACTGTGAGCGCCATATCCCCGTGGGGCTTTATCAATTGACGGCGCAACTCGTCATAGCCGATACAAGTGAAGACGACAGTTATCGTGTCTGACTGGGGAGCAGTCAGGCGATAAGAACCATCCAGACCGGTGGAAGTGCCGATGGCAGTTCCGGCGATACGCACCGTGACAAATTCCAGCGGCTGGTTGTCCATATCCGACACCTTTCCATGAATCGACACCTGCCCGGAGACAATCACCGGACAAAACATCGTCAAAATCAAAGAAAGGAGGGAGAGGGAATATATTCTGTTGAATCTCATCGTGTTGTCGAAAAGGATGAATAAGAGGTCTCTTCGGCTTACGCCGCAGGCCGTCAGTTAATATAACGGAAAGATGCCACATTAATTATATAAACCGGGATATCACGGGGCGTTTTGTTTGCCATTGGAGAATAATTTCCATAACTTTGCACTGTCAAAATTACAGAACCGATGATTAAACTATCATTGCCCCATCTGGCAGGAAAAGAACAGGAATATGTGAGTGAAGCAATCGAATCGACATGGATTGTGCCTTTAGGCCCATATGTGGATGAATTCGAACATCGTCTTGACCAATATCTTGGCGCGGGGCATGCAGTCGCACTTTCAGCAGGTACCGCCGCCATCCATCTCGGACTCGTGATGGCGGGAGTGAAGCCTGGAGATGAGGTGATTTGCCAGTCATTGACCTTCGCGGCAAGCTGTAATCCAATTGTCTACCTTGGAGCCAAGCCGGTATTCATTGACAGCGAAAAGGAGACCTGGAATCTTGATCCGTCAGTTCTCGACAAAGCGATTGCGGATCGTCTCAAAGTTACCGGGAAACTGCCCGCCGCGATTGTCGTGGTCCATCTTTATGGCATGCCAGCCAAGATGGATGAGGTTCTGGAAATCGGACACCGATATGGAATCCCGATGGTGGAAGATGCAGCGGAAGCACTCGGTTCGGAATACAACGGCCACAAATGTGGCACACTCGGAAATTTCGGTGCGTTGAGCTTCAACGGTAACAAAATCATAACCACGTCCGGGGGAGGAGCCTTGATTTGTCATACTGAGAAGGAAGCTTCGAGGGTAAGATTCCTTGCCACACAGGCCAGGGAAAACCGTCCATACTACTACCACGAGTCATTGGGTTACAATTACAGGCTCAGCAATGTTTCGGCAGCCATCGGATGCGCACAGATAGAAGAACTCGCTGAGAGAGTGGCACGTCGCCGGAAGATTCACAGCCTCTACAAAACCGGGCTGTCAGACCTCGATGGAGTTACTGTGCAGGACAATCCATCGGAAAATGTAAGTTCGAATTTCTGGCTTTCAACCATCTTGATTGACAAAGACTTGACAGGCAAAACCCCGGATGAAGTTTCAACATACTGGTATCAAAGGTTTAGC